>CALELJ010000295.1 GCA_937902445.1 uncultured Treponema sp.
AGAGACCGCGAACCCTATTTTACCCGAGCCGACGGTAACGGACGACTTATTTAAAGAAGAGTCTGAAACTCCTGTGCTGTCTGAGATGGAAGAAGCAGCGGCAGCATGGAAAGCTTTAATTTGCAAAATTGATTCTTATGTGGAATACTGTGAAAAGGTTTCCGCTGAAAATAAAGAAAGAGTTGTTGCAAAATACGGAAAGAAAGCCCAGGAAAATATGACACACTACACAAGAGATTATGCAGAGGAAAAAATTGCATTTATGCTTGGTCAGGTGAAAAACTGGTGCAATGGAGAAATCTGGGCTAAGTTTATAGAATTGATAAAATAGGAGCTGATTTATGGCAGAAGAATTCTTAACATTAATGGCAGATTTTGATGATGAAACACAGGCTGTAATGAGCACTTGGTATAAAGAATTGCAAAAAGCAGGTTTTACAGGAGTCCAGACTCCAAATCTTCCATTTCACATCAGCCTTGCAAGTTTTTCTTTGGATAAGGAACAGGAAGTTGTAAAAGAAATGCAGGAAATTGCAAAAAACTTTGGTCCAATTCCAGTGCACCTTAGCCATGTAGGAATGTTTGCCGGTGGTAAGGTTCTTTTTGCCGCTCCAGATATGAATCCTTGTGATTTAGTACCGCTGCATGATGCAATTAAAACCCAGAACAGCGACCGTTTTCCCTGGACTCCTCACGCTACAATCCTGATTGATGAAGCTGAAACTGTGCAGAAGGCACTTCCAATTCTGCTGAAATCTTTTCATCCGATTCTGGGAAAGATTACAAAGCTTCATTTGTGTGCATTCTGGCCTACCAGGGAAATTGCAATAGTGGAATTAAAAGAAGAATAATAGAATCAAAAATTATGCCTCCTCAATATGGCTTATTCGGTCTTCTGTTTGCCTTTATGAATCGTCTTCAGGCAACAGGAGATTCTTTTTATGAAGAAATTACTTGCAAACAGTTTTTTTGATGGCTTGTATGAATCTTTTTCCCGATGAAGCGCCAACTGCAAATCAACTTAGCCAGGTGATGGGCTGTTCCCGTCAAAATGTAAAAGAAGTATTAACTGCTCTTAGCAAAAAAGGTCTGGTGGATTTACATCAGGATGAAAAGGACAAACGCAAGCAGCGAATTTATCTTACAGAAAAAACTGGAGAAATGGCCCAGAAATATTCTGAACGGGAAAAAGCTTTTATGGAACTTTTGTACAAAGGTATTTCTGATGATGAAATTAGGGTAGTGTATAAAATCATTTTCCGGGGACATAGGGGACAGACCCCTGTATTCTATAATTTTGTCAAACTTTTTAGCACTATTTTACGCAAACAAATTTGACTTTAAATTTAAATCGGCATATATTTTTTTTATGCAGCAAAAGTTAAAAGAATTACGAGAAAAACGCGGATTGTCCCAGGCCGAGGTCGCACAGGAAATTGGAATCTCCCGTCAGATGTATAATAAGTACGAACGTGGTGATACTGAACCTTCATTAAATGCGATCAAAGCATTATGCACTCTGTATGATATCTCTTACGATGAATTACTGAATTCCGGAGAGCATGTTAAAAAGAATGTCCATTACGAAATTGAATCTTCTTTTGGAGAAACAGCTGTTGCCTCGCATGCTCTCGCTTTTGGAACTGAAAATTACTACTCACAAATTATTAAACTTTTACCTCATTTGCTTTTGTCTGAAAAATCACGACTCTTGACAGCAGTGGCTCAGAGCATGACAGAAGAAATTGAACTCGAGTCAAAGAAACGAAAATCGCAGCAGCAAAAGGTAAACTGGAATGACATTCATACTCCAGTAAAAGAGGAAGCGGAGAAAAACATGGCAGACTTCCTGCAATACGCTCATTCCCATTCAACTGATCTTCAAGGAAAAAAATGGACGCGAGAGGAAATGCATGAAAGATAGATGTTTTATAGACACCAATATTTTAATCTATCCATTTGATAATTCAAATTTCAGCAAGCAGAATGCCTGTTCAAATTTCTTAACTCAAATACTTATTGACGCTGAACCTGTAATATCGACTCAAACTCTCGGAGAATTTTTCAATGTTGCTGTCAGGAAATTAAGTTTTTCAAAACAAGACGCAATGTATGAAGTTCAGAAACTTGCAGCAACATTTCCTGTGTATGAAATTAAAACAGAAAATGTTTTACACGCCATGCAAATCAGCAAGACAATTCAATCAAGTTATTGGGATTCTCTCATACTTGCGATGACTATTGATACAGGATGCTCCATTCTTTATTCCGAAGATTTAAACAATGGACAGGAAATTGAAGGTATTAAAATTGTAAATCCGTTTATCTAATCGTCGCAGGGTCCCTGAGCGTAGTCGAAGGGTCAGGATGCTAAATAGCAACCCCAGGATACTTCGACTACGCTCAGCAATCCTGGTATGGGCAAACGGGGACAGACCCCTGTATTTCAAAAAAATTAAAATAACTTCAGTTCAGGTTTTGCAACTTGAATAAGTTTAAAATGATTATCATTTGTCCAGACAGAACAATCATTTTTAATTGCCAGATAAGCAATTATTCCATCCTGAAAAGGAACAGCAATTCCATTTTTTTTTCAGAGTTATAAAAAACTTTGCAAGCTGCGCCCAGTCAGATTCCAAAAAAGATAAGTAATCAAAACAAGTCAAGGCATCATCAATTTTATGGTATTCTTCCTCTGTATTTGCACCCCGCAATAATTCAGCTTTTATAACACCACAAATCGAAACTTCATTGTGCAAAAAAACTTCTTTTTTACTTTCTGTTGGATTTTTCCAGTAATCTATAAACACATTTGAATCCACTAGAATCATATTAAACTGTTCTCCCGAAAGCTCACTAAATCATCTGCACTCAAATCTATTTTTCCTGCTAAGTCAAAAAAGGCATTCATGGATTTCTGTTTTTTACCGTCACTTTTTGATAGGGGCAAAGCATTTCCACTAACCGGCTTTTCCTGATTCTGAAATTTCAGGAAATCTACAAATGCAAGAATAGCAGGAAATTGTTCAGCAGGTATTCCTCTCAAGGTTTCAACGACACTTTCAAAGGATTTTGATTTTGCATTTTTGTTTTTGTATCCGACAGGATTGCCAAACGCAGGTACAGGAGATGCAACTTCCATTCCTTGAGAATTCGTATGGTGAGAATACATATTCTGTTCAGCTCGTTTCTCTTTGCAGCCGCATAATTTATCCTCAATAATAAAGTCATAACTTACATTATAAAGGCTACACATTTGAACAATAATTTTCACGGGAGGATCAACATCGCCATTTTCATATTTGGCATACATTTGACGTGAAATGCTTAAAATTTCCGCCAAAGCTGATTGAGAATAATTGTTCTGCTCTCTTAGTTTTCTGATTGTTTCGTGCATAGGATAAATGTAATAAGAAAAATTGCAATTGTCAAATTTTATAAATAAATATTGTATACTATATTTACCAACACAACTGAATAGATACCCCCAGGATACTTCGACTACGCTCAGCAATCCTGGTGTGGACAAACGGGGACAGACCCCTGTATTTTACGCCATAGGGGACAGACCCCTGCAATTCTTGTGGCGAAAGTTATGCGATGGATGGCAGCTAACAAAACAATTGCTTTCGCCATTCCGCCAGTTAATTTGATTTTATTTGTACAGAATGATAAACTTCAAAATATGGAAAAAATCACTATGAAAAAAATCATATCCACAGGACTCGTCGCATTTTCAATGTTCCTTTTCTCGTGCAAGTCGCAGGAAATCGAAGTTGCCCCGGAAGCAACATCCCTTGAGATAATTCAGCTTGCACAGACAGCCTTTGACAAGGGAAAGAAAGATGACGCTATAAAATACTATGAAATTCTTCTTCAGCGCTACGGAATGAATCCTGCCATTTACGTCGAGGCACGCTATGAAATTGCCCACATCTACGTAAAGCAGAAGAAATACAAGGATGCTGAACCTATTCTTCTTGAGCTCAAGGAAATCTACGACTCAAGCGCACCAGGTGCACTGCCGGGGGCTTACAGAAAGATGTCCATGAAGGATCTTGAAAAAGTTCAGGACAAGCTTGGAACTACTGGCAGATAGAATCATCCGCCTGAACCTTCCATCTCAACTTTCTATTTTTTTGACTTTTCATCAGGCACGATGATGCAGTCGAGGACAATTTCCTTTTCCTTTGCAAGTGCCATGACTTTTTCCTGAGAAATCTTTTTGGAACCCCTTGGCTTTGGATGGGGTTCCGCATCTCCTATGAGAATCACTTTCCTCTTTGCATCGGAACGCCACTCGTAATGGATAAGGCTTGAGTACAAGGCCTCATAGACTGCCTCAGGAATGTCACCGCCCTCATTGCCGCGGATCGTAACGGTATTCAGGTTCTTCACGAACTGTGCGGTGTTCCGTGTGAAATCAAAAAATTTGACGGGCAACCCCTTGTAGTTGTACGAATCGTTGTAGTCGCGGTAAAAAAGAAGTCCCAGTCTAAGGTCATCAAAAATTTTCACCTGCTTGAGAAGTTCCGGAACCCACTCGTTCTTCAGCATCTCAAGGTCGTCCTTCATGCTGCCTGTAGTGTCGATGGCAAAAACAACATCCGCCTTGTCATGGGGCGTAATATTCTCAACGGCTGCAAGAAGATCTTCCGTAAGTTTTTCAACCCTTGAATAGTAGAGCAATCCGGCGCCGTCCTTTGCAATTTCCGCAAATTTTTCTGCAGCTGCGGAATTGTAGTCGTCGGTGAGAATTATCTCTTCCTCAGGCACAACCTCCTCAACCGGAATGACTTCCTCGACAACGGGAGATTCCTGCGGCTTTGGAACGATTTTCTTTTCAGGCTTTTTTCCAAGGTCAAACATAAACGCATTGTCCATGAAACGGCCGGTATAGTCTCCGTAGGGTTTCTCGAAGGTCCTTATGTTTATGAAAGTTCCTTTGCCGATCTTTATGCTTCCGTTGCGTGACCATGGATATCCGTAATAAATTGTCTCAGGCACATAGATATGGAAACATTCTCCAAGCTTTTCGTGACTCACGACGGTGGAAGAAATCAGGCTGAACTTTGAATACTCGGATTGCAGTTCACGGCCATTGAGGTAGCGGATTTCATCACCGTTGACGGCATTCCATTCTCCGGCTCTGTAGGCATAGTTGTCCGCCTTTCCGTCCGGATCCTTTGTAGTCTCAACAAGCATGACGCTCTTCACGGAACTTTTTTTGCGGATGTAGATGTCGACACCATTTTTCCTGCCGTCACTGCCGGTGTGCTCACTGACAGCAATGTCGGCTGCGAGAATCTGCATTTCCGGAATCTCCACAATTCCCCTTGTCTGCTGGGCAATTGCAGAGCCTGCGCACAAACTGAACAAAATCAACGATAAAACAAAATGAAGCCTTTTTCCCATAATCTTAATATCGGGTAAAACCATTCATCCCATGAAGAATATCAGCATTTTTCTGAAACTTTAGCCATAATTAAAAAAATTTATCCATCCTTAATTCAGACTTTTCAATTTTTCCTACATCGTTTATAATGGAGTAAGGATTTCTTCTGGAAACTAAGGTTTTCAAAGGATTTCCATAAAAAAAACAATACAAAAAGTAACTTTAAATGAAGGGTGGGGAAAACTTTGGAAAAGCTTGAAAAGGAAGAGGCTCTCGAAGCAATCAAGAACTCGACTTTCTCTTCCGTCAGCATTGACGAATTCTTTGATCAAGATTCTCAGAAGCAGGATGACATCATACAGACTGGTATCATTGTCTTCACGGACTACCAGCAGAAACTCATAGACCGGTTGAGCACGGCACTTGCAAAGAATGCCCCGGAAAGAATCGAAAGACTCCAGGACCGCATCAAGGACGTGACAAACCTTGCGCAGGCAATCGCACACTTCCCTTCACTCCTTGAAAGGGCAAACACAACCACATCCACAAGAACTCCGGAAGCCCTGGTTGAAACACTGATTTCCTACCAGGAAGACGGTGACACCACGCTCCACATGCCGTCAAAGGCAATCCTGGGCAAAGGCTTTCTTGTCGCAAAGATACACACTTTCTTTTCGATGTCAAAGCTTGCAAAGAACTATGCATGCATGTCCGACAAGGAAGTAAAGGAATATTCCGACGAAACGATTTCCATGATGTTTACCCTCATGGCGGAAGACGTCTACCTGAGCCTCATCAAGGACAAGGACATTTCCCTTGATATCCGCCGTGAACTTGCAAACCTTCTCATAATCCTTTGGGAACACAGAAGTGACCAGACGATAAACGACGTGGCTCCGGTTCTTCAGTCCGTATGGTCAGCCCGCCGTAAACTTGCTCCGGCATTCGGAACAATGATGGGAACAAGCGAACTTCTCATGGTTACAATGCAGATGGACGACCAGTGGAACAATTTCATCCGTGAAAAGCTTGCCGATCCTGATGTTACCCAGGCCATGGAAGAATTCCTCTTTGGTGTTTCCTACGAACAGATACTTAGGCTCAAGGGCATACTCCGCGACCAGGGCGTAAAGTCCATAGGCCGTGACGAGGTAAGCGCATACCTTGGGGAACGCGTAAAGACAGACATTAACCTGGACTACCGCGACTTCTACCTTCTTTATACAGTCCGCCGCGACAATGCACGCGCAAGGCGAAGGCTCCACCTCCCGGGTCCAAAGAACACGCTTGAGGACCACTTCTTCAAGTTCATCATGGAGCAGAACAGGGAAAAGCAGAAGAACGACACCTTCGCAAAGGAATACTTTTAAGGCAACAACGGCGGGCAGATAAAAATGGAAGACGAAAAAAAGACATATCATTTCGGTGAAAAACTCAGGGATGTACGCGAAAAGAAACACATGACGCTCAAATCCGTGGCACAGGCTGCGGGAGTCAGTGAAAGCCTTGTTTCCCAGATTGAGCGCAACAAGGTTTCTCCGGCCATAGATACACTTCTTGAACTTGCAAATGCCCTGGACATCAACCTTGAATACCTTTTTGAGGAATACACACGCAACAGGCCGGTGTCAATAACACACAGCGGAGAAGGCCGTACCCTTAATGAAGATGACGTCATCTACACGGAACTTTCCGATTCATACAGCGGCAACGGTGAAAATTCCTTTGAGAGCTACACTGTTTCAATTCCGGCCGGATCCCACACCCACCGCGGTCTTTACGGACACATCGGCAAGGAAATGGGGCTCATCACAAAAGGAAGCGGAATCCTTTTCCACGGAAATAAAAGCTACCCGGTTTCAGAAGGCGACAGCGTTACGTTCAGCGCAAACCTTCCGCACCATCTTGAAAATACAGGGACGGAACCACTTGAAGCCATCTGGTTCGTAACTCCGGCACAGAAGTTCAACAGCAACTGATTTTTCATCATATTGCGATTGAAAAAGACTGCATAAAACGGTATTATTTTCAAAGAAATTCCAACAGAAATCTGCAGATTCGTCCTGCATGATGTTCTCTGGACATTTAAAGGATGCCGGGCATCCACATACCCGGTATCCCACATACTTATTTTCAAGGGGTAAGAATAATGCCGTATTCTGAACCAACCGACCTCGCTGTCGTTGCCTGTCCTGGTGGAGAATCCTTCGCCAATGAAGTAATCACTCATCTTCGTCACATGTACAAACACCGTTTTTCCCTCAAGAGTGATGTAATCGCAAAGCGCTATGGAATAGAAAAGGAAAAAGTTGTTCAGCAGATGAACCTGGACAATGACGTCCACACAAGCGACCTTTGCATCCGTGGTAACATCGAGAAGTACCGTCCGCCTGTATTCAAGGTGAACGCATCTTTCACTTACTTTGCAAACGGTGAATTCAAGTGCGAACTCAACGAATGCATCCGCGGAAAGGATGTCTACATTTTCCAGGACGTTGAAAACCATGAAGAAATCCTTATGAACGGCGGAAAGGCAAAGCTCAAGCTTTCCGTAAACGATCACGTTATGGGACTTCTCGTTACAATCGACGCAGTACGTCAGGCTGGAGCAAGACAGATTACACTCGTTGTTCCTGCATACCCTTACAGCCGCCAGCACAAGAAGAAGAGCCGCGAAGGTCTTACAGCAGCTCTCCTTGGACATATCTATGAATCAATGGAAGTAAAGAGAATCATCACTCTCGACCTCCACTCACGCGAAATCGTAAACGCATTCGCACATACACACTGCGAAAACCTCCACGCTTCATACCAGATCATCCGTGAACTTGCAAAGGCCGTAGACCTCACAAAGGAAGACCTTGTAGTCGTATCTCCTGATACTGGTGCCATCGACCGCAACAAGTTCTATGCAACAGGACTCAAGAAGCCTCTCGCCATGATCTACAAGGAGAGAGACTATTCCGTTGTTACACAGGATGCAAAGAATACAAACATCAAGAGCGTAAAGCTTCTTGGTGACGTTCAGGGAAAGGTTGCTTTCCTTGCAGACGATATGCTTGGTACAGGCGGAACTCTTCTCAAGGCTATGGAATTCCTCCACAACAACGGAGCTACAAAGGTTATCGCCGCAATTTCCCTTCCATTCTTCACAGGAAATGCCATCGAACAGTTTGACGAGGCATACAAGAAGGGTCTGTTCTACAGAATCATCGGAACTAACGCCGTCTACCACGAAGATCTTCTCAAGCGCGAATGGTACATCAGCACAAACGTTTCGGGACTCTTTGCAAACGTAATCACAAGACTCCACCACAACCAGTCTTTGGGTGACCTTCTTGACAACCGCTCGATCATCGACAAGCTCATCAAGGCAAGCACTCCTGCAAACAGCAACGAGCAGTAGCTGATTTTCCGGGCCCTTCGACTGGACCCTTCGACTGCGCTCAGGGATCCTGATTGCAGGACTGCTGACCCTGGTTGCAGGACTGCTGATCCTGGTTGCAGGATTGCTGAGCCTGGTTGCAGGATTGCTGAGCCTGTCGAAGCATCCATAAGCAAAACAAAGCCCAATATTTCTTTACCGGAAATGTTGGGTTTTTGTTTTTAAAGTGATATAATTTTTTCCATGACAATTCTTTGTGTAGACATCGGAACATCTTCCCTAAAGGCGGCTCTCATCGACGAGAAGGGAACTGTTCACGCAAAAAGCCGCAGAAAATTTCTTCTCGCAAAAACAGAGCATTCATCAAAGGAATGGTTCCCTGCCCTTCAAAATGCCACACTGGAACTTTTTTCACAGGCATCAGAAGCAAAGGTTGACGGTCTGTGCATAAGCGGAAATGGACCAACCCTGGTTTCTCCAAGCGGTGAAACTTTTCTCTGGAACGAGGAAGGAGTTCAGCTTAAAAGCCCTTCACTGTTCATTCCACGCATCGTGACTTTCAAAAACAAATATTCTTCAGTCTGGGAAAAATCAGAATATATTTTCGGGGCACCTGAATATCTCATATGGATTTTGACAGACAAGGCCTGCACAATTCTTCCGGAAGAAAGATACAGAAAGGCATACTGGACTGATGAAGATCTTGTTGCTGCAGGACTGACCCAGGATGACGTAAAAAAACTTCCGCCTTTCAGAATGTCATCGGAAAAAATCGGCGGACTTACACATAAGGCAGTTTCATTTCTTGGCGCTGAAGATCACGGAATCACCGACGGACTTCCAGTTTTTCTTGGAGCACCGGATTTCATAGCAGCCCTTGTCGGAACAGGAACCGTAGTTGAAAACACAATCTGCGACAGGGCAGGTTCCAGCGAAGGAATAAATTTCTGCACAAAGGAACCTCTTTACGGCGACGGAATCAGAACTCTTCCATCAATCATTCCAGGGCTTTGGAATGCCAGCGTTCTTCTTCCTGACAGCGGATCAAAATTCGCAGCCTTCAAGCAGAAGATTGACCGTGAGCTTGGTGAGTCAATTGAATACAATGACCTTGTGGACAAGATGATTGAAAGCGACGGATCCAACGCAACCCTCGACCAGGGCAAATATCTGCTTATCCAGACCGCCCTTGATGTAAGGAGAGCACTGGATATTCTCAAAAAAGCATCTTTTGAAAAAGGACTTCCTTTCCCGGACAGAATGAGCATTACCGGTGGACAGGCAAGCAACGACAAGCGCAACCAGATGAAAGCCGATATAACGGGAATCAAGATCCAGGTTCCATCCTGTTCCGACAGCGAACTTCTAGGTGACGCCGCAATGGCTTTTGCCGGAATGGGAATCTACAGTTCCATTCAGGAAGCCGCAAAAAAACTTTTCAGGCCGGAAAAACTTTTCGTTCCAAGCGTAGAGGAATAGATGAAGCTTTACAACATACCTGAAAATCCCACGACCCTCATTTTCGACATCGACGGAACTCTGTACACCAGCAGTGAATTTGTCCAGGAACAGATAGACGTGCAGGTGCGCCATTGGGCCGACATCAACGGAATGACCCACGAAGATGCAAGAAAAAAAATCGCAGACTTCAGAAAGAAATACGCAGCTGAAAACAACGGAAAGAAAATCAGCCTTGGCAATGTATTCCTCAACTTTGGTGTAGACATAGACACAAGCATCCAGTGGAGAATAGACCTTCTGAAACCAGAAAACTATCTTAAGCCAAATACCCGGCTCAGGGAAGCTTTGGAAGCTGCCGCCCGTAAATACAACCTGATCTGCGTGACAAACAACCCGGTAGCGGCCGCAAGAAAGACTCTACGCGTCCTTGGCATCGACAAAATCCTGCCTCAGATAATCGGGCTTGACACCTGCCGAAAGTCAAAGCCGGCCAGAGAAATTCTTGAGCTTGCCATGGAACGCACGGGATCCAAGGCCTGCCAGTGCATTTCCATCGGCGACCGCCATGACATCGACCTTGCCCTGCCGATTGAAATGGGGATGGGCGGCGTCCTCGTTTCCGGTGCTGAAGAAGTAATAGAATTCCTGGAGTCCATGTAGAGCATATGGATGAAATTCACCTGCCTTTATATCTATTTTCACATAACACTAATTTAGACAATCCCAGTAAATAAACTCCATTGACAATTTAAGATCCAATTGCTAAAACGGCAGACATCGGAGTAATCTCATGTCAGGAACAAAACAGATAGACGTAACAAACACTTCCCTCATCAAAATCGCATATCCTATTGTAATAGAAAACCTTCTTTTCCTTGCATTCTCAAGCGTGGACATCTTCATGCTCTCAGGATATTCAGACAGTGCCGTAGCGGCTGTCGGACTTGTGACACAGTACACCTGGTTCCTCATAACATTCATGCAGGTCATTCCAAGCGGCGCAACGATTTCCCTGACAAACCTTCTGGGCGGAAAACAATTCGACAGGGCAAAAGCTCTTTCACGCACTTGCCTCCAGATGATCATTTTCTTTGCGATACTCATCGGCGCAATCTTTGCAACGGCAGTTCCGCAGATTCTGAAACACTACACCCTTGACGAAGAAGTCCGCCAGTATGCGACGGAATACATCATCATCTATTCCGCCTTCTGTTTCTTTTGCGGAACATCAATGATTCAGTCCACAATTCTCAGAAGTTACGGCCACACAAGAACAGCCATGATAGTAAACGCAGGTGCAAATTCCATAAACATCATTGGAAACGCAATCGCACTTTACGGATGGTTTGGACTTCCGGTTTACGGTGTAAAGGGAGTTGCCGTTTCAACAGTGGTAGCACAGGCTGTAGGTGCGGCGATTCTTTCAGCAAAAGTATTCTCACTGACCGACACAAAATATTCCATCGCAAAACCTTTCAAGGTCATCACAGCGGAATGGAAACAGATCCTCAAGATCGGAGTTCCGACTGCCGGAGAAAGCCTTTCATGGAACCTGGCACAGATGGCCATAATGGTTCTGATCACATTCTATGGAACAGCATCCATCGCAGCCTTCACATACTTTGGAACAATACTCCGCTTCATCTACATGATTGCCATTTCCATCGGCAATGCGGCACAGATCAAGACAGGACACTACTGCGGAGCTGGACTCCACGACACGGCATATAAAAAGCTTTGGGAGTACGCAGGAATCGGAACTGCATTCAGCCTCAGCCTCGCTCTTTTTACATTCATCATGCGCCGCCAGATAATTGGAATTTTCACCACCGACTATGAAGTCAAATACATTCTCATTTCCATAATGCATCTCGCATTTTTTCTTGAAACCGGAAGAGCCATCAACGTCGCTTTCATTCCTTCACTTATGGCCGCAGGTGACATCCACTTTCCTGTCAAAGCCGGAATCTTTTCCAACTGGGTGATTTCCTTTGGACTTGCATTTGTCTTCAGCCGGATACTCCACATGGGATTTTTCGGAATCGTGGTGGCCATGGCTTGCGACGAATGTTTCCGTTCCGTACTCATGATCCTCAGATGGAAATCAAAAGTATGGATGACAAAATCTGCGATTTAAAATAGAATTGCTGACAACAAATGGGGGAGCTGGAAAAATCCGGCTGAGAGTAGACTGTCAGTCTTGACCCTTTGAACCTGTCCGGACAATGCCGGCGTAGGGAGTACATTATGAATAAAGACACCCTTCTTGCGGAAGTGAATTCCGCATTGGACGCGGTGCGCAAAGGCAATCCTCTTGCACCGTCAATCACAAACACAGTTACAATCAATTTCGTAGCAAACGCACAGCTTGCATGCGGTGGATCTGCAGCCATGGTCTATCTTGCCGACGAAGGTGAGATGATGGCAAAGGTCAGCAAATCCATGTACATCAACATGGGAACACAGTTCACCTGCTATCCGGAAACACTTCCACGCACGGCAAAGGCCTGTGTTGAAAGCGGAAACAGCTGGGTCCTTGATCCTGTTGGAATCGGCATCGGTTCACAGCGTGAAAGCATCCTCAAGCAGTTCAAGGAATGCAGGCCAAAGATCATCCGTGCAAATGCAAGCGAAGTGATCGCCCTTGCTTCCCTCTGGGAACTCATTGAAAAAACAGAAAGCAAAGTCCGCGGAGTAGACAGCAATGACGAAGTAATGTCTGCAAAAGATGCCGCAGTCGCCATCGCAAAATTCACAGACGGCGCGGTTGCAGTCAGCGGCAAAACAGATCTTGTTACCGACGGAACCACTACAGTAATCTGCAAGGGAGGCTCAGCTTTCCTTCCGATGATCACAGGAGCCGGTTGCTCACTCGGTGGAGTATGCGCAGTCTACGGAAACGTTGCATCTCCTTTCATTGCAGCCCTTACAGCAACAGTTCTTTACAACGAAGCCTCAATGAAGGCTGAAAAGAAAGCAAAGGGGCCAGGATCATTCCAAGCAAAATTCCTTGACCAGCTCTATCTTGTTTCCTCAAAGGGAATCAAAAACTCAGACATTGAAATCATATAACCGGAGTCAGACATGAATACATTGATCGCAGTTGCAATCGCACCATTCGGTGTTGGAGACGAACTTTCCTCACATGTGGCTGAAGCATGCAAAGTCATCGCTCAGTCTGGATTGAAATACAAAACCTGTTCCATGTTTACGGAAATTGAAGGTGAATGGGATGATGTAATGAAATGCGTAAAGGATGCAACAATGGTCCTTGCAGAAAAAGGAATCCGCACCGAAGTAATCCTCAAGGCAGATATCCGCCCTGGCTACACAAACACCATGGAAGGAAAAATCGAAAGACTCAACGAGCAGCTGGGGAAATAAAATGAAAAAAGAAGATTTGCTTTTATACGGAATCACAGACCGCTACTGGCTTAACGGACGCAACCTTGCAGACGATGTGGAGCTTGCCCTCAAAGGCGGAACTACAATGCTCCAGCTTCGTGAAAAGGATCTCGATGAAGAAAACTTTTACAAGGAAGCGGTGGAAATAAAATCACTTTGTGAAAAATACAAGGTACCTTTCATCATCAACGACAATGTGCAGCTGGCTATTAAAGCCGGCGCCGACGGTGTACACGTTGGACAGAACGACATGGTGGCACAGGACGTGCGCGCCTTGATCGGCCCCGACAAAATTCTTGGGGTTTCGACACAGACTGTTGAAGAAGCGATTCTTGCGGAGAAAATGGGGGCCGACTATCTTGGTGTTGGCGCCGTGTTCCCTACAGGATCAAAGGATGACTGCTGGGTGCTCTCCCACGAACTATGCCGCGAAATCTGTTCAGCAGTAAAAATACCCGTTGTCGCAATCGGCGGAATCACTAAGGACAACATCAAGATGCTTAAGGGACTTGGATTTGCCGGCATCAGTGTAATCAGCGCAATTTTCGCACAGAAAAACATTGAGGAAGCATGCCGTACACTTCATGCGGAAACTTCAGCAATGCTGAACGCATAACAAAGATTGTGGATCATAGACCATGAACTGCGAATTGCGAATTTCAGACAGTACGTTGATGAAGGCTGCCATCTTTGATGTAGACGGAACAATTCTCGATACCATGGACATGTGGGCCCATCTTGCAAAAAATTACCTTGCAACCTTGGGCATCTACACCAGTGAAGACATCGACAGAAAATTTCTTTCCGCAACAATTGACGTGGTGGCATCCTACATGAAAGAAAAATATTCACTGGACCTGAGCGAGGCAGAGATAAAACAGGGTGTCATAGATTGCGCGGCAGACTTTTATTTCACGAAAGCTCAGATCAAGGAAGGCATGCTGGAGTTCATCATGAAGCTAAAAGAAAAAAGCATTCCCATGGTCATTGCTTCCAGCGGAGAAGAGAAGCTCATAAAGGCTGCCTTTGAACGGCTTGACCTCATGAAATATTTTTCGGGAATCTACACAGGTGATAAAAATACTCCGGACCTTTTCAACCTGTGCCTTAAAAAACTCGGAACGAATCCCCAGGAAACATTTGTGTTTGAAGACGGAATCCACGCCATAGAAACCGCAAAAAAAATGGGACTCAAAACTGTTGCCGTGAAGGACATCCAGGAAAACTTTTCGGAGATTAAAAAAATCGCCGACTACAATTGGGAGGCAATCAGATGAAAACCGTTTTGACCATCGCAGGAAGTGATTCCATCGGAGGAGCTGGAATTCAGGCTGACATAAAATCCATCACATGCAACGGCTGCTATGCCATGTCTGCAATCACAGCGATGACCGCACAGAACACACTCGGAGTAAAATCAATTCAGGAAAGCTCCCCGGAATTTCTTGAAGACCAGATAGATGTAATTTTCACTGACATAGTTCCGGATGCAGTAAAAATCGGAATGGTAGCAAGCAAAAATCTGATTGAAACCATTTCACGCAAACTGAAGGAATATGACGCAAAGAATATTGTCCTTGACCCGGTGATGGTTGCTACAAGCGGTGCAAATCTCATAAGCGAGGATGCCATTGAGACACTCAAAAAAAATCTCATCCCCCTTGCCACACTGATAACGCCAAATATCCCGGAATCTGAAATCCTGAGCGGAATGAAAATCGAGACAGAAGAACAGATGGTACTCGCGGCAAAAATCATCAGTGAAAAATTCAATACCGCAGTCCTTGTCAAAGGCGGACACAGCATAAACGACGCAAACGATGTTCTTTATGCGGATGGAAATTTTCTTTGGTTTCCCCAGGAACGCATTGAAAATTCCAATACCCACGGAACCGGATGCACGCTCTCAAGCGCAATCGCAAGCCACCTGGCAAAAGGAGAATCCCTTGAGTGCGCCATCAGTTCAGCAAAAAATTATCTTACAGAATGTCTGAAAGCTGGACTTGATCTTGGAAAAGGTTCAGGCCCATTGATGCACAACTATAAATTTTCGGAGGAATAAAATGGAACAGTACGCAACACAGATGGACGCTGCAAAACGCGGAATCGTAACAGAGCAGATGAAAATCGTTGCCCAGAAAGAAAAAATGAGCGTAGAAGAACTCATGCCGCTGGTTGCTTCAGGCAAGGTTGCAATCTGTGCAAACAAGCACCACACATGCCTTGATCCGGAAGGTGTTGGTTCAATGCTCAGAACAAAAATAAACGTAAACCTTGGAATCAGCCGCGACTGCAAGGACTACGATGTTGAGATGGCAAAGGTAAATGCAGCCGTTGAAATGGGAGCTGAAGCAATCATGGACCTTTCAAGCCACGGAGACACAATTCCATTCCGTCGAAAGCTTACATCTGAATGCAAGGCCATGATCGGAACTGTTCCAGTTTATGACAGCGTAATCCACTACAAGCGCGACCTTGCTACCTTGACTGCAAAAGACTTCATCGATGTTGTCCGCCTCCACGCAGAAGACGGTGTTGATTTTGTTACCCTTCACTGCGGAATCACTCGCCACACAATCGACCAGATAAAGAAACACAAGCGCAAGATGAACATAGTAAGCCGTGGTGGTTCCCTTGTATTCGCATGGATGACAATGACAGGAAATGAAAATCCATTCTATGAATATTACGATGAAATCCTCGACATCTGCCGTGAACACGACGTGACA
The DNA here is from genome assembly GCA_937902445.1 of uncultured Treponema sp. GTDB lineage: Bacteria > Spirochaetota > Spirochaetia > Treponematales > Treponemataceae > Treponema_D. The sequence goes on from CALELJ010000295.1 coordinate 16,376, forward strand.
ATTTCTTTAGGTGACGCATGCCGACCAGGATGTCTTGCAGATGCTTCCGACGTGTGCCAGATAGAAGAACTTGTCCGCCTTGGAGAACTTACAAAGCGCGCATGGGCAAAGGATGTTCAGGTAATGGTAGAAGGTCCGGGCCACATGCCAATGGATCAGATTGCGGCAAACATGAAAATCCAGCAGACGATCTGCATGGGAGCACCTTTCTATGTTCTCGGCCCTCTTGTCACGGACATAGCACCAGGATATGACCACATCACTTCAGCAATCGGTGGAGCAATCGCAGCCCAGAACGGAGCAGCCTTTCTCTGCTACGTTACACCGGCGGAACATCTTGCCCTTCCAAACGTT
>CALELJ010000296.1 GCA_937902445.1 uncultured Treponema sp.
TTGCTTATGAATCTGATGGTGCTTATGTAGTAGATGTAAAATATGATACTGATAAAAAAGAAATGCCACCTTGTCTTATAAGAAAAAAAGACGGTGCAGCTCTATATGCTACATCAGATATAGCCACTATAAAGTATAGAGAAGAAAATTTTGATGCGGATCGTTATGTGTATGTGGTTGATAAGAGACAAAGCCTTCATCTTGAATCTTGTTTTAGGGCATCAAAAAAAGCTAATTTACTTAAAAGAAATAAAGAATTTTTAGCGGAAGAAATTGCAAAAAAAATACAGCAAAGTCTCTGTAAAAGTATAGAAAAAGATCTAAAACATATATTAGAAAACTATTAACAGTCTACATAAAAAATATCTGAAAATTGTTAAAACATGGAGCTGATCCTTATGACTTCAAGCATATTTTTAGTAGGATCTTCATGAAGACCACAAACTTCAAGAAGATCATTGGCAAGGAAAAGCTTTCAAAGATCTTGATCGTATACTAAAAATCAAGCTGAGATAAAAAAGGGGCTGTACAATAAGTATTCATGTCAGGGTCATTGCATATGGCGGCGGAGCTTCCATAAAGCCGCAATGTCGAAATGCCCGATACCACTATATGTGGTGGTTTCGACTAAGCTCAACCACCCTGAGATTACTTTTGGGACAGCCCCTTTCGTTTTCGCCTAGGATCCCTGAGCGGTCCCTGAGCGCAGTCGAAGGGTCCGTATTAAGTAAGCTATCCGCAGGATACTTCGACAAGCTCAGCAGTCCTGCACATCTCTAAGCAGCTCCGTGCGTCAGCACCTTTAAGCGACATAGAGAATTGCCATGGGCAATTCTCGTGCACAGCATTGCAGGCTATGCTTGTAATGCTCCGTGCGTCAGCACCTTTAAGCGACACAGAGAATTGCCATGGGCAATTCTCGTGCACTGCCTTACAGGCTATGCCTGTAAGGCAGTGACGGCTACTGTAGCAACGATGTCATCTACATTGCATCCGCGGCTAAGGTCGTTGAGAGGCTTTGCAAATCCCTGGCATACAGGACCGATTGCCATCCATCCGCCCATGCGCTGGCAGATCTTGTAACCGATGTTTCCTGCGTTGATGTTAGGGAAGATGAATGTGTTTGCATGTCCAGCAACCTTTGAGCCAGGAGCCTTGAGTTCACCAACTTCTGGAGCGATTGCTGCGTCAAACTGGAATTCTCCGTCCAATGCAAGTTCCGGTGCCTTTTCCTGTGCGATCTTTGTTGCTTCCTGAACCTTTGAAACGCTGTTTGTGAACTTGCTGTCGTTTCCAGATCCCTTTGTAGAGAATGAAAGCATTGCAACGCGTGGTTCGATTCCGGCGATCTTCTTTGCTGTATCTGCAGATGCAATTGCGATGTCTGCCATTTCTTCTGCTGTTGGTTCAATATTGATTGCGCAGTCACCGAATACGCTTACGCCTTCCTTAAGGTATGGATTTCCGTTTTCTGGAGCAACCATGATGAAGCATGATGAAACTGTCTTGATGCCAGGTGCTGTCTTGATTACCTGAAGTCCTGGGCGGAGTGTGTTTGCTGTTGAGTGGCATGCACCTGAAACAAAACCGTCTGCGTCTTCTGCCTTGAGGATGAGTGCTCCGTACATTGTGCGGTCTTTGAGGATATAGTCCTTTGCTGCAGCAACGTCAGCATATTCTGGAGCGTTTGTCTTCTTGTTGATTTTTCCTTCGCGTGCCTTGAACAAAAGTTCTGCATATTTGTCTGCGTTTGAATCTGTTGCTGGATCGATGAGAGTTACTCCGCTCAAATCAACGCCTGGAGCAACCTTTTCACATTCTTCCTTATTTCCAAGAAGAATGATTTTTGCGATTCCTTCTTTTACGATAATAGAAGCTGCTTCTACAACGCGCTTGTCTTCACCTTCGCAGAGAACGATTGTCTTTCCGGCTTTCTTGGCCTTTTCTTTAAGTTCACTAACAAAATCCATAATTTGCCTTCTTATATTGTAAAAATTTATGCATCTAGAATATCACTCGGTTGAAATGTTTGCAATTGATGGAAAATAGGCATAGAATAGCGATGAAAAAACTTTCATTTATTAACAATCTCTTCACACAATATGGTGTAACATTTTTTGCGACGAGAGATTAAAGTTTATGAAAGTTCAAGAAAAAAAATTATTGAAACCAGTTATCGACTGCAATTGTATCGAAATGATGGATGTGGAAGACGATTTTCTTCCTGATTTTGCTGATTGTGAAAACATTACAAATGTCATTTTGAAGATAAACAGATTCCTTTCTTCGGGAATCAATGCAGTTCCGTCTGGTAACTAAGCGGAATTACTGACAGTTGAAAATCATTTGTTGTGATGATGAAAAAAATCTTCTCATGTTCCACAAGAACATTCTTCTTAATATGGAAAATGTATCTGAGGTCTTTGATTTTGCCTATGCGGAAGATGTGGTTGAATTTGCAAAGTCACGTAAGGACATTGATGCTGCGATTCTGGACATCAATCTTCCTGTAATGAATGGAATTGAACTTGCGGAAAAACTCAAGACTCTGATTCCTGAAATTCACATCATTTTCATTACAGGCTATCCGGAATACAAAATGGAAGCCGTGGAAAATGGATGCAGCGGATATCTTACAAAGCCGACCAACGCTGATGAAATCAAGAAGGAACTTGCTTTCGTCATGCAGAATAAGAAAACTTCAACTGCTGAAAAAATCCGAATGCAGTGTTTTGGAAATTTTGATGTTTTTATAAATGACGAGCCTCTTGTGTTCAACCTGACAAAAGCAAAGGAACTTCTTGCATATCTTGTCGATAAGAGAGGTTCCACGGTGAGCGGGGGAGAGCTTTGTGCTGTCCTTTGGGAAAACAACGAAGACGACAATAAGAACAAAAACAATCTGCGTCAGTGCTGGATGTCACTTAAGCAGACTCTTGAAAATGCAGGTGCCGGCAGTATCCTGAAAAAAGGCTGGAATACCTACGGAATTGACACAAAGTCTTTCTGGTGTGATGCCTACGAATTTGAAAAAGGAAATGTACCGGTCATCAATACATACAAAGGCGAGTACATGAACCAGTACAGCTGGGCAGAAAACAGCAAGAGCATATTCAATAGAAAAACAGAATAGCCGTTTACAGCCACGTGGTGGCAGGGGTTGCAGATGATAAATGGTATCGGCGTATGTGTGGCAGCAATTGCCATATTCATCACATACATAGGATTTGGACTTCTGTCTCCTAGAAACAGAAGCAGAAAAGTTGTTCTTCCTCCTTTGGGACTTCTGTTCTGCATCATGCGTTATGTTCTTGAAATGATGTCCATCTACGGATGCTTCACCAATTACATTTCCCAGGCCGCGGCATATTCTGTTTTCATTCTGGCTACCTTTGGAATTCTTTCTATATTCTATGTACAGAATGCCATGTTCATGAATGACACAGGAGTGATAGGAAAAAAACTTGTCATCGCTTCCTACACTGCCTTGGCCTCGATCGTTCTTTTCACTTTCAACGCCTTTGCTTCATGCATAAGAAAACATGAATTCCTGATAGACAATTTCAAGTTTGTGGAATTTACTGAGATTCTGATTCATCTTATAGTCATGGGGCTCCTGATCAGATACAGAAAGCAGTACCGGACGAAAATCTTTGTGCTTCTCTTCATTGGCCTCATGCTTTATCTTTTTGCCTGGAGTGCAGACCAGATTGTGTATGTTCTGAAAAAAACAGAGTACAATTCAATCATCGGTGAAATAAATCCTGTTGCAATCGCCACCATGGTTCAGATCTGCATACAGTTTTTTGTGTTCTATTCGATGACATACGAAAAACTTTTTGAAAACAGGATCAAGCTTGCAAATGCCCTCATAAGTGTTTCCCAGTCTCAGATTCAGCCTCACTTTGTGAACAATGTTCTATATAATATCAAGGTTCTCTATTCGTCGGATTCCAAAAGGGCGGAAAACATGCTGGATAATCTTTCTAGGTTTCTCAAGGGAAATAAAGATGCTTTTGATACTGGATCCATGCATTCCTTTGAGCGTGAGCTTGAGCACATTGAATGCTACCTTGATATTGAAAAGGAACGCTTTGACAATATTTCTGTTGTCTATGATATCCGGTCCAAGGATTCCGAGCTCCTCAAGGTATTCCACCGGTGAAAGTCCTCCGTGGGCTTCCTTGCAGTTCTTGACTTCGGTTGCTGTCTCGCTGAGGGGGATATGGAGTTTTATTTTGTTCTGGCGGGCGAATTCGGTCGTCCAGAGGAGCATATCTTCG
>CALELJ010000297.1 GCA_937902445.1 uncultured Treponema sp.
AGATAATTTAAGCATATCTACAAAATATTTTCCGTATGACTCTCTCAAAGTCTGTCCCATAGTCAATTCTCCTGAATATATTGGATTTAGCGGTAATTTTAACCGCAGGAAATTACACTGTCAATTAAAAGAAAATTATGAACGTGGTTTAGGAAGCTTCTTCTTTTTGCTGAACAACGAAAGGAACCATTTCCATAAATTTTTGAACAATTTTCCGATTCTACGCCAGATGCTTGGATTTCTAAGCTTTTCAAGACGCTGATAGCCTTCCAGAAGCTCTTCCTTGGTGAACTCCTTGCGCTGATTGTTTTCCTCAAGCTCGATTTCAAGCTGGCGGATTTTGTCTACATTGTTATCAAGTACGATTGCATTGATTCTTTCCCAGCCCAGGGATTTGGCGGCTTCAAGGCGTCTTTCTCCCGCAATGAGTTCATATTTTGAATTCAGCGTGATCGGGTTCAGCAGGCCATAAAGCCTCAGACTTTCCTTGAGTGCTTCAAGATCTCCTAAATCGCGTCTAACTCTTTTTTTTATCTTGATGTCATCAATCTTTACAAACATTGGTCAGTCCCTTTTTGTCAGTCAAGAAGCCAGTTTGAGAAGTCATCAGGATCCCTGTTGTTCTCAAAGTCATCATTATCCGAATCAATGGCAATGTCAAGTTCAGAAGAAAGTTTTCCGCTTGTAAGGAAACTTAAGTCCACTGAAAGAGGTGAGAAGTCAGCATCGTCTATGAAATTATATCCTGACTGCAATCGTGCCCTCTTGAGCCTGAATGTACCAAGGTTTCTGCCGGTGCTGTCCGTATGCTTGATACATGTTTCTGTAGGTTCTGTACCAGGGTAGTAATACGCTGTCATTTTGTAGCCTTCACAATCTGGTGTAAGAAGACCACCGCTTTTAGAACATATTTCAAGCTCAATGAGAGATTCAGGCTTTTCGTCAAAGAAAGGCTTGTATCCCTTGCCCTGATTTGCGGCATTCATGAAGTCTCCCCATGCAACACCGGCAAGTGTTGAACCTGTAATTGAAAGACCAAGAGACTGCCCCGGCTTGTCAAATCCAAACCAGAAAACAGAAGTATAATAAGGTGTGAATCCTGCAGCCCAGGCATCAGCCCAGTTCTGTGTGGTACCTGTTTTTCCCGCTATAGGCATGTCGAATTTTTTACCGTTGGAATTGTCAAGACGGAACTTGCTTCCTTTTCCCTTGCGTAGTATGTAGAATCCCAGTCAGCACCGTATCTCAAGGTTCCGCTTGCTACGGTCTGCTTCATGATTTCCTGCATGATGAATGCTGATTCCTGCTTGAGGATCTGCTTTCCGCCTTTCTGGGATTTCTGCTGCGCACGGAGTTCCTTTTCAGGATTCATGATTTCATTTCCATTTTTGTCTTCAACAGAAAGAATTGCGATAGGTGTAACTTCTTTTCCCTTGTTTGCAATGGTAGCGTAAGCCTTTGCCATTTCAATAGGCCGCACGGAACAGACACCAAGTCCAAGAGGGTAAACCCTGTCAAAATGGCGGGATTCAAGTTCGTTTGCAGGAATACCAAGCAGTGCTGAAGTTCTTTTGATTGCGGCATCAAAACCAATGGCATCAAGAACTTTTATGGATGGAATGTTCATGGAATGGGCGAGGGCGTACCACAGCGGAACGTCTCCCTCCCACTGACCCTTGAAGTCCTGAGGGATGTATGGAGTTCCGTCTTCCTTGTGGAAAACGACAGGTGTATCACTGATGATGGCTGTCATGCTTGCCGGGTGCCCTTCGAGCATCTGGTGATTTTCAATAGCTTCTGAATAGTACAGCGGCTTGAATGTCGAGCCTGGCTGAAGTCTTGCCTGGACCGCACGGATGAACTGGTTTTCCTGATCGTATTTTGAACCGCCGACCATGGCATCAATGTATCCCGTTGAATTTTCAAGGGCGATCATGGTTCCTTCAATTGTTGTTTTTTCAGCATTCTGTTTTATGAGGGAATTACCCTTGTTTACGATGCCTGTCTTCAGTGATTCGATTCCAAAAAGCATCGAGAAGACATCAATCATCGGATTGATTTTTGTCCTGTACTCCTTGATGGCGATGGTCTGGTTTCTCTGATCCGAAAGTTTAAGGTCAGGCAGATTGAAAGTAAGGCTTATGAGTTCCGTAAAAGGAATATATTTGCTGAAGGCTGAACGCTCATGGGAATTCATTGTTCTCATTGGCTGGAAAGGAATTCATGTCCTCGGATGATAATCTGCAGCAATATGCAGATACATTGCAGCCTTGTGTCTATGATGATTTTATCGAAACGGCGAAGCAGTATATGAATGAGCAGAATCGTGAACAGCTCAGACGATTGCTG
>CALELJ010000298.1 GCA_937902445.1 uncultured Treponema sp.
CTGAAAGACCGTTCTTTACCTTTTTCCACAAAAGAGGAGAAAGATTGTAACCTACAAGACGGTCGATTACACGACGGCCTTTCTGTGCATTTACCATGGACTCGTTTATGTCATGAGGATCTGCAACACCTTCAGAAATTCCCTTTGGAGTAATTTCAGGGAATACAACTCGCTTGATTGGAGCTTCGGTCTTTTCCTTGAGGGCATTGTTGAGACGCCATGCGATAGCCTCTCCTTCACGGTCAGGATCGGATGCAAGAAGGACGAGATCGGCGTTCTTTGCGTCTTTCTGAAGTTCCTTAAGGAGCTTTGCCTTTCCGCGTACAGTGATGTATTCAGGCTCAAAATTATTCTCTATCTGGATTGCCATGCGGCTTTTTGGAAGATCGATTACATGACCTATGGAAGCCTTTACATTGTAGTGGGTTCCAAGGAAACCACCGATAACCTGTGCCTTATGTGGAGACTCGACAATTACGAGAGTCTTCTTGTCTTTTTTTGCCGAAGCTTTTTTTGTTGTCTTTTTTGCCTTTGTCTTTGTTTCTTTCTCTGCTTCTTCAGCCATATTCCTAAACCTCACAAAACCTGGGTTAAAACAACTCAGGCTGTCTATTGATACTGAATGTTCCGGGGGGACTTTCCATCACCCTTACATAGTCAGCATATTTTTCTATTACCGGAGCACCTTCGGAAACATACCACATGGAGTCCGGAGATTTCTCCTTTGATTTTTTTACCTTGCAAGGACCGCCTGTTCTGGTTCCGTCTAAACCTGCCCTATGAAAAATCACTTCCCTATTGTAGGTAAGGGCAAAATCCGCAGTGACCAGTGCACCACTCCCTTTTGGGGCATGAACAACGACAGTAGCCGGAGACAAAGCCGCAATGAGCCTGTTCCGCTGAATGAACCGCCATGGTTCCGCCGGAGTACCTGGAATATATTCACTGCACAGAAGGCCCCCATTCTTAAGGATTGAGGAAGCAAGGCCACGGTTCCCATAGGGAACAACAGAATCTATACCGCATGGCAGAACCGCAACCGTAGAGCTGTCAGTTCCGCTTTGAAGCGTACCGCGATGGGCAAAAGAATCTATTCCGTTTGCAAGTCCAGATACCACAGTCTGACCGTCATTGGCCGCATCCCTGGAAAAAGAAAGGGCCGCAACAGCCGTATCCTGACATATTCTTCTTGTACCGACAACAGAAACGCATTTTTTCTGAAGAACCTCAAGATTGCCCCTGTAAAAAAATGCATAGGGCCGGTCGTCGATGGTATCAAGCATTGCAGGATATTCTACGGAACCCCACACAGCGCCCTTGATGTTCTTGGCCTCCATTATGGAAGATGCACGAAGAGCAAGAGCCTTTGTTTCTCCACCGTTCCAGACAGCCCTGGAATTTCTGCCGATAATTGAAGAAATATCTTCTATAGACAGTAACGCAAGATTATCTAAACTGTCAATATTCTTCTTTAAAAGATTTTTTTCCCGGTTCGTAAGGAACCACATGTAGGATAAAGCTATGTCAATCAATTCCACGAAGCAAAAGGTAGAAATAACTTTGAAATTTGTCAAATTTTATGAAATAAAAAATTGTGTCTGCCGGGAAAGACAGCAGGACCCTTCGACTACGCACAGGAATCCTGTTTGAGTCTTCCAGTATTGCAGACAGAAGAAATTTGCGGGAATTTGAGTTTATATAACTAAATGTTAATAATCTTTATTTTCCCTGACTGAATTTTGCATCGAGGACAGTTTTCTTGTTTGCTTCAGCCTCATTTACCTTCTCTGCATTTGGTTTAAGTTCGATGATTTTGTCATAGAGGGCAACGGCCTTGTCAAATTCATAGTTCATGTAGTAGGCACGGGCGAGAACAAACATGGCGTTGGTATCCTTTACCTGCACTGAAAGGAATTTTTCAAGATGGGGAATTGCCTTTTCGCTTTCATCAAGAACAAACACATAGAGGACACCAAGACCGTACATGGCACGGTAATATTTAGGATTGATTCCAAGGGCACGGATATAGGCTGTTTCAGCAAGGCGAAGGTAGTTCTGTCTTTTCTCCAGGCTGCTTGACGAAGGTCCCTGGGCCTCAAAATCCATTGAGGAATTAGCAAGGTAACCCGCGCAGACTGCAACGTAGTAATAGAGGTTTGCATTGTCAGGATAGTATGTGAGGGCTTTCTGGAAGCATTCAAAGGCCTTTCCGTAAAGCTGCTGGTCAAGGTAGCGTGTGCCGAGTATTTTGTACCATATGCCTACCTGGGCTTCTGTAGTCGCAAGATCAAGGGCGCGGGCATCGAATTTCTTGATGGCTTCCTGAAGTTCTTCCTTTGTCGTAGGATTATGAACTCCTTCCTCGATTTTCTGCATTCTTTTCACGGTGTTGTACGATGGAGCGCAAGAAAGAACTGCAAAAGAAACTGAAAATACGGCAATACAAAGCATTGCATTACGGAATGTTTTTTTCATACTGAACTCCTGTCCTTATAAAAGTCCGCCAGTGCGGATTTAGTCGTCTTTGCTCTCATGTCCAGGGAAATAATCCCTGTGGTAATCCCTAAGCTGACCGTCATCAACATGGGTATAAATCTGGGTCGTTGAAAGGTCCGAGTGCCCAAGCAGTTCCTGCACGGAACGCAGATCGGCTCCACCAGCCAGCAGATGGGTTGCAAAAGAATGCCTCAAGGTATGCACCTTGGCATCAACTCCACTTTTAACTCCCAGCGCCTTGAAGTTTTTCCAGATTCCTTTGCGTGAAAGAACTTCGCCGCGGGAATTGACGAAAACCTCATCGATTATTTTCTGGCCCACGATTTTAGGCCGTTCCTCAAAAATCCATTTTTTCAGCCAGAATTCCGCATCACCGCCAAAAGGAATGATACGTTCCTTGTCACCTTTTCCACGGACCATCAGAACCTGTTCCTCAAAATGAATGTTTGAGATCAAAAGTCCGGATGCCTCGCTTATTCTAAGGCCACAGCTGTATATGACCTCATAGAGGGCCCTGTCCCTGACTCCAAGTGGTGTTGAAACATCGATGACAGCAAGAAGTGAATCAACCTGTTCCACCTCAAGGACCTTTGGAAGAGCCCTTGAAACTTTTGGCCTGTCCAGGTCTTCCACATGGTTTTTCTGCCACACCCCTTTTCTGACCAAAAGCCTTCCGAATTCCCTTAAAGCCGTAAAATCCTTTGCAACAGTCAGCTCGCTCAGGCCCTTTGTCTTTCTCCATGCTGAATAATAGAGCACGGTCTGGGAATCCGCCGACTCAAGCGGAATGGATTCACTCTCCAGATAGGAAACGAATTCCTTGACTGAGAACAGATAGGTCTCTGCCGTAACCTGGGAATGATTTTCCACAAAGATGATCTCATTGTAGAATTCCCGCAAAAGGTTTTGCGCTTCCACTTTTTCTCAGTTTATTCCGAAGTAAGATCGATTGAACGGTTCAAATTCTGGAGCTTTGCCTTGTTCTTCCAGTAAGGAGGCACATCAGGATCATCAAACTTGATGTTCTTTGGAGGTTCCTTTCCAACATAAGGCTCTTCCCTGTATGAAGATGGAATTCCCATGCCTGCACCGGATGAAACAGGAGCTGCCGGAGTTTCGTCCACATCGCCGTCAAATACTGAAGGAGATGAACTGATTTCTGACTTTGGTGTTTCAACGGACTTTACAGTTTCAAAACTTCCGATGACATCGTACATGGAATTCTTGCCTACAGTGCTGTATCTTGGTTCAGGAGCCCTGAATTCACTGGCTTTTTCAACAGGAGTTTCAGGAGCAAGTCCACCCTTGATGATATTGTTGAAGTCTTCCATTGAAACAACAGTGTCATCCTTGTCTTCTTTTTCCTTGAGCTCAGCTTCAGTAACAAAGTCGTTGTCAGAAGCGTCAAACTCTGTAGCAATTACAGTAACGGCAAGATCATCGTCTTCCATGTTTTCATTTGTTGCAAGTCCAAGGATGATGTTTGCATTTCTGTCTGCCGAATGGCGGATGAGGTCTGTAATTTCCTGGGTTTCTTCAAGGGAAATGTTGCCATTTGTAGTGATGTTGATGAGGATCTTCTTTGCTCCGTCAATCTGGCGGTTCTCAAGGAGAGGATTGAAGATGGCACCTTCAACAGCTTCGTTGATTCTGTTTTCGCCCTTGCCTTTTCCAACTCCAAGAATTGATTCTCCGGAACCACGCATGATTGCGCAGACATCAGCAAAGTCAACATTGATTTCACCAGGCTTTGTGATGATTTCAGTAACACCCTTAACACCGGCACAAAGAAGATTGTCGGCAAGGACAAACTGCTCACGGAATGTAAGTCTTCTGTCTCCGGCAGGTTTCATTGCCTTGAAAATCTTGTCATTTGGAAGAACGATGAGGCTGTCGACGTTGCTGCGGAGCTTTGCAAGACCGTCCATGGCATTTTTCATGCGCACATTGCCTTCAAATTCGAAAGGAGTCGTAACTACTGCGATTGTAAGGATTCCGGCTTCATGGGCAAGCTGGGCAACGACTGGAGCACTACCTGTACCAGTTCCGCCTCCCATACCGGCTGTGATTACAACCATGTTGGCATCTTTGATTATAAGCTTAAGTCTTTCTGTGTCTTCTTTTGCAGCTTCCTCACCAACCTTTGGGTTTCCGCCTGCACCAAGACCACCTGTGATCTTCTGTCCGATAGGCACACGATACTTTGCCTTTGACTTGAAGAGAGCCTGCTTGTCTGTATTGAGAACGATGAATTCAACACCGCTTACACCGTCATCAATCATTCTCTGAACGGCACTTGATCCACCGCCACCACAACCGATGATTTTTATTTTTGTAGGATTTATTGTATTGAGTTCATCATCAAAATTAAGTTCGTCTTTTACAGAACCTGCAGCAGCATTGCCGGCAATTCCCTGCGATGTCATTGTCTGTGCCGATGCAAGCAGACCATTTGATGCAGCATTTTCCTGCGAAGACACCGAGTCCTGTACATTTGTAAATTCAAGCATTTTTTCCTCCCGACCCAATCTCCGGATGCCTCAAGTTTTTCCAGAATATCCCCCTTCCGAAAAAACGCAACCGGAAATCTTTAACGCTCTACATTGTAACTAATTTAATTTATTTAGTAAATTCTTCAGGAAACTCTTTTTAGGTTCCGAAGTCTGTTTTCTTGCCGTTTTCTTCAGTGAACTTTTGGAATCCTCGTCCTTGTTGCAAAGGACAAGACCAATAGCCGTCGTAAAATCAGCATTGCGGTAGCTGGTATCGGCACCACCAAAATCAGCGCTTGTTCCGATTCCGACTGAAGAAGAATTCCATACAGCCTGAACAAGAGTGACAATACCAGGCATATTGGCACCACCACCGGTAAGGACAATGGTTCCGCTAAGCTTTGTAAGACCTGAATGGCGGACAACTTCCTTTCTGACAGCCTGCATGATTTCCTCAACACGGGCTGAAATGATTTCCGCAAGGATTTTTTTATTTGAAAGCTGAGGAGCCATACCACCCACACCAGGGATGATGACCTCGTCGTTTTCCTCTTCCGGCTCAAGCCAGCATGAACCATAATCAAGCTTAAGTTTTTCAGCAATGGAAAAAGGAACGCCCATGACTGTGGCTATATCGTTTGTAACCCTGTTTCCGCCGGAAGGAATCGATGCAGTAAACACCGGAGCACCCTTGTTGATGACAATGACGTCAGTTGAACCGCCTCCAAGATCGATGAGAATTGAACCAAGTGCCATCTCATCCTTATGTATTGTTGCAGTTGCCGCAGCAAGAGTTTTCAATGTTATGTTTCTGAGTTCATAGCCTGCACGGAAAATACATTCAGCAATGTTTCCGGAAGCTGATTTTGATACTTTGACAAGAAGAGTCTTCACCTCAAGACGCACGCCGCTGATTCCGATTGGATCAGGATATTCCTGGCCATCCACAATATATTCCTGAGGGATGATGTGAAGAAGAACTTCATCATATGGAATGAGCATGGACTTAGCCGACTTCAAGGCCCTGTCCTTTGTCTCATACTTGATTTCCATTTCGCGGGTCGAAAGGCCCTTTGGATCTACGCCAACAATTCCGTTGGACTTCATGCTTGAAACCTGGGATCCGCCAAGTGAGGTGTTCAGTTCGACAACTTCGACACCAGCCATCTGTTCCGCTTCCTCGATAGATTGCTTTACAGCTTCCTTTGTCGCATCAATGTTGACGATCACACCATTGCGGACGCCCTGCGACGGCTTTTTTGAAAGACCGATAACCTCAATGTTACCTTCAGAATCTATTTCAGCGATTACTGTCCTGATAAAACATGTACCAATATCAAGACCAACAATTCGGCGGCTCAAATCATTCCTCACTAACGGCGTCTGTAGGAAACTGCACCATAGCGGAGGTCAATTTCCGAAACGTCCGGTTCAATTGAATTTACGACATCAAGGACAACCATCATGTATTGAAGGGCATCCTCGTTAAGATTGCGATCTGTGAGAACCTTGACCTTAGCCTGTGAAGGATAAAGGGCAAGCTCATAGTTACCGTACTCTTTTGGAACAACCTGAATTTCAGAAATTGCAGCAAAATATTTGTGCGGTAGCTTCCTGATGTCAGAAATCTGATCCATGAGAACACGATATTTTGCAGGAAGACGCATGCCCTCCTGAAGATTGTCTACTGGAAGTCCCGAGATAAGCGGAACAGAATAGTCGGTTGCAATGGATGCAGAATCAAGACTGAATAATATACCATTTTCATCAATTTGAATAGACTTTGACTTTCCATCCTTGCAGATAATGGACTTTGCCACAGGATTTCTTTCCTTGACGTTGATGAAAATCTTGTTTGGAAAATGCTTGTCAACGGAAACAGTCTCAACGCATGAAATCGTGCTGATCAATGAAACTGCCTTCTCAGTACTGAATGCGCTCCATGTTGAAACCTCAAGTTCCGAAAGCTTTTCATTAAGCTCGTTTTTTGTAAGGTGATTCAGGCCTGAAAATGTAATTTCCGGGCTTGAAAACAACGGGAGGACAAAACTGTACAGAAGAGCCTCGATCACAAGAAAGGCACCAAGAATGATTACTATCGCCTTGAGGGCAACAAGTTTCTTGTCCTTACCTGTGCTTTCAGCAGTAGATTCCACAGTATTTCTATTTTCAAAAGAGATAAAAAATTCATCAAAATCTGTAACTGCAAGCTCGCTCATAACTCAACCACCGTCTCTCCAAAAGTTTCTTTTTCTTCCATATCGCGTTTCTTGTTGCGGTCTCCGCCATAATCATTATCGGCATCGCAATGTGAAGCGTTAATCACAAAGCCGCACATGCACAGCGTCACTATCAGGGAAGAACCTCCGCTTGAAAAAAACGGAAGTGGAATTCCAGTGGTAGGAGCCGCACCACAGACGACGGCACAGTTTACAACCGACTGTGTCGCTATGGTAAAAACGCATCCAAAAGATGCAAACGAAGCAAATTTGTTTGGACAGTTGAAGGAAATCACCAGTCCGCGGAAAAGAAAAATTCCCAGAAGAAGGAAATAGGCAAGAACACCAACAAGACCCATGGCAGTTGCCCATCCGGCAAAAATGTAGTCTGTCTGGATTTCAGGAATTGATGAAAGTTTCTCAAGACCGCTTCCGGTTCCTACACCCCAGATTCCACCGGCACTGATGGCACGCTCAGAAGCAAGGGCCTGATAACCGGAAGTCGAAGTGTAGTCACTTGGCTTGAGGAAGGAAAGGATTCTTAAAAGTCTGTACCTATGTGTAAGTGTCATGAGAATTGCCGTAGGGATGATGAGAGTAATCAGCGGAATGAATGCCCTCAACGGAGATCCTGAAACGATGAACATGGCAACTCCGATTCCAAAGATCATTACGCTTGTTGAAAGGTCCCTCTGGATGAATACGGAACCGGCAAGAATCACGAGGGCAACGGCAGGATACATGAACTCCCTGTTGTTCTCCTCGTATTCCTGAAAGTGCTTGTCAAACAGATTGGAAAGATAGAGCACCATTGTAAATTTAATCAGCTCTGAAGGCTGGAACGTAATCACATGTGGAATTGTAATCCATCTTGGGGCACCGTTTCTGGAACTTCCGATACCAGGAAGAAGCGCAAGGAGGCAAAGGAAAACCGATGCAATGGCAAAATAGAATGTAATCTTCCTTATCATCTTCACTGGAAAAACAGCAAAGAAAACAAGACCCGCAGCACCTACGACAGAATAGGCAAGCTGTCTCCACAGGAAATAGTATCTGTCATGGAAGAATCTTTCACCCACTCCCTGAGTGCAGATAAGAATCGTGAAGATTCCAAGCCCCCACAGAAGAAGAACTGAGATGAAAAACAATGCGTCACATTTCTTGTAGACAAGAACAGGCCTGTCGCCGCGGATTACATAATCACTCACAGTTCACCGCCTTCAAGAAGTTTTACGACACGTTCAAGTCCCATGCCACGGGAACCCTTTACAAGAATAATTGAAGATTCAGGAACAGATTCAGCAACTTTAGCAGCGACAGCTTTCATTGAATCGTCGCCACGTCCTCCAAAATAAAAGCAGGTTTTTCCAGAGCGTGAGCAGGCATCATAGGCAGATTTCATTTCATCGCCGGAGAAAACCACCACATCAGCGGAAGACTCAGAGGCAAGAAGTCCTGCCTTTTCATGTTCCTTTGCGGAATTCTCACCAAGCTCAAGCATGTCTCCAAGTACAAAAACTTTTTTACGTCCATCAGAAACAGAAGAAAGGAATTCAATTGCCTTTTCCATTGAATCCGGGTTTGCATTGTAGCAGTCCTGAACGTATGTATATTTTCCTTCAATGACCTGACTGCGGCCAAACATAGGCTCAAGGTTTCTGATTCCGTCTGCAATCTGCTGTGATGTAAGGCCAAGCACCTGGGCAAGGGCAATTGCACCAAGGGCATTTTTATAGTTGTATTTTCCCGACAGAGAAAGAACAGTTTCGATTCCGTCTACAGAAAATTTTGTTCCCTTGAGGCCAAGATCCGCAATGAATTTCACTGAATCAGTATCTTTTCCATAGCGAACAACCTTTCCTTCAATTCTGCTTTCAAGGAAATCAGCAAAATCATCATCACATGGAATGACTCCTGTTCCAAAGTTGTTGAAATGGTCAAAAACCTTTGCCTTTTCTTCAGCTATGTTTTCACGGCTTCCAAGGAGTCCGATATGTGCAGTTCCGATATTTGTAACAATTGCAAAATGGGCCTTCAGCACAGCTGAAATTTCACCAATCTCATTCTTGCGGTTCATGCCCATCTCAAAAATTCCACACTCATGTTCCTTACGGATATTGAATACGGAAAGAGGAAGGCCAGTCTCGCTGTTAAGGTTTCCCTTGTTGCAGATTACATTATATTTCTGTTTCATGAGCGAAACGAGAATTTCCTTTGTTGTTGTCTTTCCGCTTGAACCGGTAACTGCGATTTTTACAAGATGCGGAAATTTTTCAACGTAAGCACCTGCAGCTTTCTGGAGTGCTGTAAGAGTATTGTCGACGGCAACAAAAGTAACGCCGTTGTGTTCCTGATAGAGATTTACAAAATAACTGCTGTCCGACTCAAAATTCTTTTTTGAAATGAAAACGACACTTGCACCCTTCTCGATTGCCTGTGGAATATATTTGTGACCATCCTGCATTTCTCCAATAAGCGGAACAAAAAGAGTATCCTTTTCAACATTGCGGCTGTCAGTCTGAACAGATGTAAAAGTAATGGAAGAAGGACCAAGTACGTGAACACCGTCTGTGGCCTGGAGAATCTGTTCCAATGTTAAAAGGCTTTTATCAATTCCGATCATTTCCTGTTTTCCTTCTTCGCAGTATTAACGTCTACCCTGACGATTTCCTCGCTTTCCGCCTGGCGCATTCCCAGATCTTCTTCCGCTATTTTTTCAATCCTGTCGGAAGACGAAAGAAGACTTATGTCTGTAATAAGCTTCTTGTTTTCTTCGATCAAAGCTTCCTGCTTCCTCTCAAGATCAACAACCTCTTTCTGAAGTGTGCGGTACTTGCTGGACTGGATTCCGTTAAGAATCAAAAGCCCCGGAATTCCCAGGGCAACCAGACAGAAGAAGAAGTTCTTGATGAAATTTCGAATTCTCTTCTTCATCACATTGCCTCCACGCCATAAAGACGTTTATCATCAGCATCACGGAGCTTTCTGACAACACGCAGCTTCGCACTTCTTGACGGTGAATTCATCTTGATCTCCTCTTCAGTAGGTTCGATCGGCTTGCGTGTGAGAACCTCAGCAGGGTGTGCCTCCACAATTACAGAGGGCTACTTCGGGCGGACACACACACTGCTTGCCAAGATTTCTGAAATAATTTTTAACTATTCTGTCTTCCAGTGAATGGAATGTGATGATACCAAGTTTGCCTCCAACTGCAAGAACATTGAAAGCATCATGGATTGCCTCAGGAAGCCTTTTAAGCTCGCTGTTTACCTGAATGCGCAATGCCTGGAAAGTTCTTGTAGCAGGATGGATGTTTCCGTGCCTGTATTTGGCAGGAACAGCATTGTAGATTATGTCCGCCAGCTGTTTTGTCGATTCAATCTTCTGTGTTGCGCGAACCCTGCAGATTTCAGAAGCTATGCGGCGGGAATATTTTTCATCGGAATAAAGGTAGATCATGTTGGCAAGTTTTTCTTCCGCCATCTTATTGACGATGTCAGAAGCACTTTCTTCAGTAGCGCTGTTGAGCCTCATATCGAGAACCTCATCATGACGGAACGAAAATCCGCGTCCACTGCGTTCATAGTGGAACACACTGATGCCAAGATCAAAAAGGATAAGGTTTGGACGTTCAGCATCGGAAGGAAAGTTTCTGTAGAAATCGTTGAACCAGCCATTGAAAAAAGACATGCGTTCACCAAAAGGAGAAAGTCGTTCTTTTGCCTTTGCCTGGATCACGCTGTCGGCATCAAGTCCCTTTACTTTGAGAGTCGGATATTTTGAAAGAAAATTGAAGGAATGTCCGCCCTCGCCCAAAGTCGAATCGATAAGATATGCATTGGATTCAAACGGCTCTCCAACAGGAGAAAGATAATCAAGACATTCTTTTAAAAGTACAGGAGTATGTACGACTTCCAATTTCTATTTCCCTTTTTTTCCACAAGACGGAACCGCAAAAGCCCAGTCTTGTTTCCTGTTTATTTTTTACAGAAGGATATCACCCATTGATTCAGACGCAGCCTGAAGGAACGAATCTTCTGTCCGCTCAAGATATTCGCTGTACTTCTGGGAGTCCCACAATTCCATGTATCTGTTGATTCCAAGAATCGTACACTCGCCCTTAAGCCCGGCGTAATCCCTTAAGCTCTGGGGAATAGAAAGACGACCTGATTTATCAAAGGCAATCTCCTGGGCAGGAGAAATAAAGCGCCTCAAAACCATTCGTTTTTTGTCATCAAAAAGAGAAGCAGACCCCATTATCTTTTCATTTAATGAGGTCCACTCATCCACAGTAAAAAGCATGAGACAGTCATCAAGCCCGCGTGTTACAACAAGGCTTTCCTGCTGCAATATGGAACGCAGCTTAGCCGGAAACTGAATGCGACCTTTGTCGTCCAGTGTATTGTTGTACTCACCACAGAGCAAATTCATGCCACTACTCACCACTTTTTCCCACTATTTCCCACTTATCTCCCATTTTAGCCAAAAATTCGTTAAAGTCAACAAAAAAATGCGCCGATAATGAAAAAATTTTGGAATCAGCTGGAAATTGCAGAAAAAAATAGAGAAAGAACCATGATAAACACATACAACGAGACAAAACTGCACAAAACCCTCAAGGAACTTTACGCAATAAGGCACGAGGGAGCCCGGACTGAGGTTCCCTGCGGTAAATACATAGCCGACATTCTTCTCCAGGACGGCGGAATAATTGAGATCCAGACGGGAACACTGGCTTCCCTGGCCCCAAAAATCGCCTATTTTCTTGCCGAAAAACGCAAAATACGGGTCGTTCACCCACTGGCAGTGGAAAAATACATAGAAACATTCGATGAAACCACAGGAAAGACAAGGCGCAAAAAAAGTCCCAAAAAGATCACGGTTCCGGCAGCCTTCAGGGAACTTACAAAGCTCTACCCTTTTTTACTGGACAGAAATTTCACACTTGAACTTGTGGAGACTGTAATCACGGAAGAAAGGACAGACTACGGCAGCGTGGAGAAATCAGACAACAGCCGGCGCAGGTTCCGCAGGACATGGAACAAGACCGGAAAAAGACTTGATGAGATCGGGAAATCTACGGAACTACACGGAAAAGCAAGCTGGAAAAAACTGGTTCCGCCTGAACTGCTGAAAAAAGGCACCGAATTCACAAGCACAGACTTTCATGATAAAATAACAAACCTTTATCCCAAAACAAAACGACAGGAATCCTCAATAATGCTCTGGGTCTACACAAAGATGGGATTTTTTGAACGGACGGGAGAAAAGAAAGGAAACGCTTTTGTCTACAGGGCGCTGTGACAGTGGGTTATGGCACCGGCAAGGGCATCGGCGGCATGATCCGGCTTTGGAACTTCCTTAAGGTTCAGCAGAATCTTCACGCAATGCTCAACGGTTTCCTTGTCCGCAGTTTTTGTTCCGCTTACCGCATATTTAATCTGGTTTGGAGTATAAAGATGGACAGGAATTGCATGCTGGGCAAGACACAGGGTAATGACACCTTTAGCCTCGGAAACAGCCATGGCACTGGTGGTATTGCGGGCAAAATAGAGGGTTTCCATCTCGGCACAATCAGGACGGAACTCATCAATGACTGCAAGAAGACGGTTATAGATGGAAAGAAGCCTCACTTCGTGGCTTTCAGTGCTTGATGTTTCAATGACACCATAGCTTACAAGAGACAATTTATTGTTGTTGAAATCAACCACGCCAAAGCCAACATGGGCAAGGCCTGGATCTATACCCAATACCCTCATTCAAAATCCAAAATGAAATCACCGGATTAATTCCGGCAGTTACGGACATAAAAAAAGCCACGAATTTCTATGGAAAAACGTGGCCCTCAATCAAGAATTATGAATTCCCGATGGATTGATTATTCTTCGTCGAAGTCATCTGGATATTCAACTGTAGACCATACAGCCTGAACATCATCATCTTCTTCAAGCTTGTCAAGAAGCTTCTTAACCTTTGCTGCTGTATCAAGGTCAACAGCTGTTGTCATCTGTGGAACCATTGAAACTGCTGCTGAAAGTGATGACCACTTTTCTGATTCAGGTGTTTCTTCTTCCTTTGGAGAAAGACCAGCATCGTGCTTAGCCTGGATAGCTTCTACGACAGCTGTGAAGTCGTTAGGATCTGTTGTGATTGTGATTACTCCGTCTTCAGCAACTACATCTTCTGCACCTGCGTCGAGAGCAACTTCCATAGCCTCATCTTCTGTGAGCTTTTCACCGTCAAGAACGATAACACCCTTGCGGTCGAACATGCGGCTTACAGAACCAGAAGTACCAAGGTTACCACCGTTCTTAGAGAAAATGTTGCGAACGTTTGCTGCAGCACGGTTGTTGTTGTCTGTAAGAACTTCAACCAAAACAGCTACACCACCCTGTGCATATCCTTCGTATACAAGTTCCTGA
Organism: uncultured Treponema sp.; assembly: GCA_937902445.1. GTDB lineage: Bacteria > Spirochaetota > Spirochaetia > Treponematales > Treponemataceae > Treponema_D. The sequence continues at coordinate 13,630 of CALELJ010000298.1, forward strand.
TAAACAGCTGCACCAGCACCTGCACCAGTACCCTTATCGATGGCACGCTTAATGTTGTCCTTTGGCATTGAAGCTGCACGTGCCTTAACAATAGCTGCACGGAGACGTGGGTTTGAATCTGGATCTCCGCCACCCATGCTTGCTGCGATAGAAATTTCCTTAATCAATTTTGTGAAAAGTGCACCACGCTTTGCATCAGCAGCACCTTTGGCATGTTTAATTGTCGACCATTTATTGTGTCCTGACATGTATAACTCCTATAAATTATATGCAAACTGTACCATAAATTATCATAAAATGCAGTATATCGTCAATGACTAGAAGACTTTCTGTCATATGTCAGAACGGAAGCTTCTTTTTCAAGGCGTTAGCGGCATCTTTTGTTCCCAAAGGAACACCGGCCTTTTCCAGGGCTTTTGTTGCCTCTGCCCCAGCCTTCTTCTTGATTTCAGCCTCAACC
>CALELJ010000299.1 GCA_937902445.1 uncultured Treponema sp.
CGCGCTTAAGCAGCTCAATCATGTTCCGTCTGGTCGCATATCTGTTGTAAATTTTTATGTAGGAATATCCACTGTAATCATTTGACCTGTATTTGAGTACCTTTAGTTTTTCAGTGATTCCCTTTGCCTCAAGGATTTCGTAGATTTCCTCAATTTTTTCATCAGGATAAATCAGCATGAAGTAGATCACTTCCTCATCGGGGACAGGCCTCTTGATGTAGTTCCTGTAAGGCGATGCCCTCAGTTCATTCACAAGCCGTGCCTGGATTTCATTCTGGAATTCACCGTAGTAGATCAGGAGGGTGTCATCAATGACGATGTTAGCAAAATTATGGATGTCGTGCTGTTTGAAAATTTCCATCACCATATTTTTCTCTTCGATGGTCATGGGAATTTTTTTAAGGTAACGTTTTTTCTCTGTGTCATAAAGAACGGCACCGTCCATTGCAATGACTGGAAGTTTCAGGTGGATGTCGTGCATCGGGTCAAGAATCGAAGCAGGCGGTCTCATTGTCGACAATGTAAAATGCATGCCCTCGTCTATCATGCGGTTCAGTTCAACCTTGCAGTAATCATTGATGTGGTATTCCTTGTTGAGCAAAGTGTCATCAAGACCGGATATAAAAAGCGTATCCACATTTCTTTTATGGGGCAGACGGAACAGGTTGACGCCGACACCAATGACTATGCCGATCATCGTATCAAGAAATCTGTTCAGTGTGAAAAAATAGGGATTCTCATCCGACATATGAATTACGACAATACTTAAAAACACCACGCAGGAAAAATAGGATGCCTGCTTTTTCTTCAATGCAACTGTCGTCCATAGAACAGGAATGAGAGTCAGTGAAATCAACAGGCCATTGAAAACATAAGTTTCATTTTTTGAAAAATCAAAACCAGTCCTGACAGTAATTGAAACCAACAGAACCGCAAGTCCAAAAAAAGCTCCTATGACGGTTCCGATGATTCTTTGCACCGCATTCTTCCGCGTCGTCGAGACATAGGCCTGCATGCACCAGAGGGCCGAAAGCTGGCTGTAGAAAACTATTCCGCTGTCGCCCCTTAAGACCTGCACCACATAGCATAAGGCAACAGCAACAGCGGACTTTATTATGCGAAGACCTACGGAAGGCAGCCTACTTGTTTTCATTTGGATTGATGAAGAAAATCGTTTCGTGTTCAGTAATCATCGGTGATTCCTTTGCAAAGAAAACTATTCCTTCTGCAGGAGAAAGAATTTCTTCTTTTATTTCCGCAGTCAACGGATCAAGGATTGTTGCAAGCACAGTACCTTTCTTTACTTCATCACCAGGTCCGGCGTGAACCTTAAACAGACCACCGGCAGGAGCAGACACGGTCATGAAATCATCTTCCATTACAATCTCTGATGCATAACCTACAGGAGGTCGTTCCCTTATCAGCTCATATGAATTTAAAAAACGGAGTACTGCATTTACCGCCGTCATTGCACTTGCCTCATCAATGTGATTCGTTGCCTTTGTGTAAACGCTGAATGCTTCTGTCTCAAATACCTGCCAGTTGTAGTTCAAGGTAGTTGTATCGATTGGTGTCGGTTCCCTTACAAGAACATATGGCAGTCCAAAGGCCTTGGCAAGTTCCGGATTTTCATATCCAGTTTTCATGAGCCTTACATGTGGAACAAAGTTACCGGAAAGATAGAAACTTGCAAACTGAACTCCATATTTATAGTCACGCACTTTTTCAAAAACTGCGGCGGCAATTCTCTGTGTCGTTTCACCAAGGTTGTAGCCCGGAAACATTCTGTTGATGTCCGTGTTGTCTACAGGCCAGAATCTTTTTCCGATATTCATGGAGAACGGATTTATGCACGGAATGATAAGGAATTCATTGTCCTCCGAAAGTAAACCTTCAGCTTCCAGCTCCTTAAATCTCTTGATGAGTGATGCAGCAACATACATCTGCTGAATTTCATTTCCACGAAGGCCGGCAACAAAACAGGCCGTCTTTTTTCCATGCCCAAATCTGTAGCCCTTTACGGCAATCTCCTGTCTGTAGGGAGTCTTGAATTTGAATATTGTTTCTTCTCGCATTTTTTTTCCTTTAGTTTTTCTTTTCAGCCATTGAGAATCTTCGACGAAGCAATCCAATATCAGTCGCCAAGAATTCTTGCGATGAGGGAACCTTCGTAAACGACCGGATATTCCCTGATTGTAAAAAGAAGTCCATCGACGGAACTTTCAACTTTTTCAAGAATTTCTCCCGTCAGAGGATTTATAATCTTTCCAATCTCATCGCCTTTCTTTATTTTTTCACTGTGTTTTGCAGTCGGAAGAAATACTCCGCTTTCATTGGCATTGAGGAATGAAACCCTGTCGTCCTTGCTTATGATAGGCTCTCGAACTGATGGAGCATCTCCTTTCCATATCCCCATTTCGTGCATCAATTTTATAATTCCGTCTGTAAGCTGCTGGCCATAGCTTTCAGTAATCCTCATGCCAACACCCATTTCAACTACAAGACATGGAGTTCCCGTTGTATTCAATGAATATGCAAGAGTTCCTTCAAGGACCGTGGCGTTGGAATGAACCCAGATGAAATCAGCATTCACATGTTTTGCAAGAGGCACAAGCATATCCTGAGAAATCTCATTTATCCTGACCTGCGGAATTTCACGGAGGAAGATATTGGAAGCGTGGATGTCTATTACAACATCAGCACCGGATATGTCATCGATTATTTTTGCCGCCGTGTATTCAGCGAAAGTTCCGTTTTCATTGCCCGGGAAAATTCTATTCATGTCCAGGTCAAACTGAGGAATTCCACGTGTCATGGAATTGACGCCAAGAGGATTGAGTGCCGGATATACTTCAAGAATACCATCAAGCATGTCCGTGTTTTCCTTCACACGGCGTATAAGTTCCCAGCAGACATACTGACCTTCAAGTTCATCTCCGTGAGTTCCAGAGACAATGCATATTCTTTTTTTATTCCGCCCGTTTTTTACCACCTGTTTTTGAATCAGGAATTTTTCATTTACGGGCATCTGTGCCGAAGTAACTGTCTTTATCATTTTGACCCCTTTTTCTATTTACAAGAATTAAATATTTACATCTGCTGCTGCTGGTTGTTCAGCTTAAGCATCTTTATCTGCTCCTCAAGATTCTCACAGCTTAAAAGCTGATTTCGGTTTTCATTGCCCTTCTGTTTTTTTCTCAATTCCTTTTCTCTGGTTTTTACGAAGACCGTCATCTTCTGGTTTGTCATGCCACGGAAAATTCCACCGTCCACCTTGCAGTCAAGATAGTCCCTTCCGCATGCAAGAGAAACATAGGAATCATCAACCTTTCTGTTTCTTGTGCAGTCGATGCCAAACCAGCGTCCTTCCATTGCAGTACCGTCATTGTTCACATATTCTTCATCAGGCACAAAATATTCCGCCCAGGCGTGTGTTGAACCTTCTCCCATGCTTGTTCCGGCAACATAGCGTGCAGGGATTCCACTTTCACGGCACAAAGAACAGAAGATGTGGGAATAATCCTGGCAGACACCGGTTCCCATTTTAAAGGATTCAGATGCTGTTGTTTCAACATTGGTCACACCGGAAACGTATTCGATTTTTTTATGAACCGCATCCATCAAAAGTTCTGCCACAAGAGAAATATTGCAGTTTCTCACCTTTTTATTTTTCACCGACTCTTCAAGAACATTCCCCTTAAAAATTGAAAGAAGAAATTCCCTCATCTGCTGGCTGCATTTTGTCAGCGGTGTGTTGTATTTATAAAATGGCTGACATGATTCCCTGCAACCTTTCTCCCGGTCAACTATTACCGTTGCCGTTGAATGAAATGAAAAAGCAGCATGGGGAAAATCGATGCGACCCTGGTAGGATGTGTTTCCAAAGATATCCTTTGATGTCACCAGCTGTGTATCCGGCCTGACATCAAGATTTCTGGAGACGACTGTCTGACCGTCCCTTGAGACAGGAACACAACGCAGAAGAAAATAGTGGTCCGTAACAGGACTGTCAAATTCAAGTTCAGTCGTGTAGTCAATTTCCAGAATATTCATTGAACCATCCCATGCAGTATTTTTTAGGCAGCCATATCAATTTTCATGAAGAGGCCGTCTATCAGCTGAAGCAGAATCATTTTGTCCGCATTGTCCATGAAGTCGCTTTTCTCGCAAAGTTCTCCGCAAACTTTCTGCAGCGCAAGCCTGTCGCAGTTTATGTCGGTGCGCTCAATTGAATGAGTAAGCCTTCTGCATTCAAAGGCAATTTTGTCTTCATTCATGTTCAGGCGAAGGTACATATCAAGCCGCTCAAGAGTAAGTCCTGCAAGAAGAATGTGCCTTACATTGTGGTCGGCAATTGAATCAAAAACCTGTCCTTTAAATGCCATGATGTTGTCGATTACTTTCTGGAAGACAAGAGCCGGTGTCTGGCTGTACTGGGCATCTTCCATCCTGCGCAGGGCCAGCTCAATGTAGCTTAAGGAATCGCTTCCGATTGTTTCACGCAGCATTATGGCGTTGTCATAGGAACGGTTCATGCTTGAGATGATTGAACTTGCATAATTTCTGTCAAAGGCATAGCGCTGGCAGAAATCAGAAAGGGATGTAAAACCGTTGTAGATGTCCAGATCACTGCAGTACTTTACATAGTCAAAATGCGAATCAAGCTGTGAATCATAGACATCCATGAAAACCTTTAATGTAGTCAGTACTCTTTCCGTGTAACGTCCCAGCCAGTAAATGGAATCCACCTGCTTGAGTGTAAGTGGAACCTCGCCTTTTCTTGTTGCCTTTACTTCTCTAAAATCCATGTATCTTTAAATCCTCCGCCTTGAGATGAATTGACTACGAAACTCGCAGGGTTTCTTGAAAAACGGGTAAGACCGCTTGGCCACACCTGACATGTTTTCCCATCCAGAACAAAGGCCCTTAAGTCTGCCTTGCGCTCAACTTTCTTTCCTTCGTCCATTATTTCAAGATCCTTGAAATCTATTACTTCCTGAGCTATCCAGCGGCGTGGCTGTTCCTTGATGAGATTTTCCATCTCGGCAAGTTTTTCCGCACTCAGGTCCCTTCCGAAAACCACACCATAACCACCTGCTTCCGCAACATCCTTGATTACAAGAGTCTTGAGATTTGCAAGAACATATTTTCTGTCTTCCTCATAGAATGGAAGATAGGTTGGAGCGTTGTTCAAAACAGGTTCCTCGTTAAGATAATATTTGATCATCTTTGGAACGAAGTAATAGATTCCCTTGTCGTCAGCAACTCCATTCCCCGGTGCATTAAGAAGCGCAACATTACCTGCACGGTATGCACTCATGACTCCAGGAATTCCAATGAGGGAACTTGGTTCAAAGGCAAGGGGATCAAGGTATTCATCTGAAATTCTTCTGTAGATGGCACCGACTCTTTCCTTGCCATTTAGTGTCTTGCAATAGACCACGTTGTTTTCCACAAACAGATCTTCCGGCTGGCAAAGGACGCTGCCCGTCTGTTCCGCAAGATAGGCATGCTCAAAATATGCCGCATTGTAACGGCCGGGAGTAAAGACAACATTTATGCCACCGCAGTTCATGTCGTCCATTACATCCTTCAGGAGAGTTCCGTAGTTTCTGTTGTCGACTACATGGTTGTTTACAAATGTCTGAGGTGAACATTTTCTTTCAAGACCTCGGGCAATCAACGGATATGATGCGCCGCTTGGAATCCTAAGGTTGTCCTCAAGAATGAACCAGCTGTCATCCTTTGCCTGAACAAGGTCGATGCCGGAAATATGTGAATAGATTCCGTGGGGAGGAGTAATGCCTTCCACCTGGGCAAGATATCCGGAAGAAGAAAAAACAAAATCTTCTGGAACAACACCGTCAGCGATAATCTGCTTCTTTGAATAGATGTCGGCAAGAAAAAGATTCAATGCCGTTACTCGCTGAACGAGACCATAGCTCAAATTTTTCCAGTCGTCTGCCGGTATCACACGGGGAATGGGATCATATGGAAAAAGACGCTCGTTGAATGTTCCGTTCTTGTAGATTCCAAATTTGACGCCGTAACGCGCCAGCTGTTCATTTATCAAATCTGAATTGGAAATCAAATTATCCATGGTGCCTCCTGTAAAATCTCCGGAAAACAAAAAAGCGCAGAAAGACAAAATCCTTCTGCGCCATTGCAAAGAGAAAAAAAAGACGCACTGTTTTCCAACAATGCGTCTTCGCAATCTATGTTTATACCATAATATTTTTTTTGATAAATTACAATAGATATGGGAGTTATTTTTTCAAATCCTTTTCTCAAGCCCTGTGAACAGACCCTTCTTCAATTGTTTTATCCCTTCATAAATTGTATACTGTGTAAAAGTTTTATTCAGGAAGTAAAAAATGACACCACAGGAAACTTTCAACAGCGCACGCAAAATCGTCATCAAGATCGGCAGCAACACTCTTGCCAAGAAAGACGGAACCATAAACGTTGAATTCATGGAAAGCTTTGCCACCCAGTGTGCAGAACTTCAGAAACAGGGAAAGCAGATCATCCTGGTTTCTTCCGGAGCACAGGTAGCAGGACTTTCTACAATCGAAGGCTGGGCACACAAGGGAGACATCCACTACCGTCAGGCACTTGCAGCCATCGGCCAGGTGGAACTCATGCACAAGTGGCGTGATGCATTCAAGAAGCTCAATGTTCACGTAGCACAGCTTCTGCTTACAAAGGATGACTTTGAAGACAAACACAGAACCCTCAACATCCGCAACACAATGTTCACCCTTGTCGATGAAAACGTAATTCCAATCATCAATGAAAACGACAGCATCGCAACTGACGAATTTTTCATCGGCGACAACGACAACCTGAGCGCACTTACGGCAAATCTTTGGAGCGCAGACCTTCTGATTCTTTTCAGCGACATCGACGGAATCTACACCGACAATCCAAAGACAAATCCTGACGCAAAGCTTGTTGAAGTTGTTGAAAACATTGACGAGCTTAAAAAGTCAATCACCATAGGCTCAACAAATTCTTTCGGTACAGGCGGAATCGCAACAAAAATCGAGGCTGCCGAAAAAACAACCAAGTGCGGAATTCCAATGATTCTTGCCAACGGTGGAAAGGAAAATGCCCTTACCCACCTTGCCGACGGAACACAGAAGGCGACGGTTTTCACTGCCGACGACAAGGCTTTGTTCCACGCAATAATGGGTGCATAATCAATTCCGCCTAAAAGAGGACTTATATGACAAACATCGGATTTATCGGAATGGGCAACATGGCCCAGGCAATTGCAAAAGGTTTCATCGATACAGGAAAGGTAAAGGCCTCAAATGTCTTTGCCTTTGCACCAAACCAGGAAAAGCTTAAGAAGAATGCTGCCGCCATCGGTTTCACGCCATGTACTTCCCTTGCGGAACTTTCATCAAAGTGCGACACCCTCATTGCCGCCTGCAAGCCTTACCAGCTCAACGCCGTTCTTTCTGAACTTGGAACTAGCCTCAAGGACAAGGTGCTTCTTTCAGTTGCCGCAGGATGGGTATTCGACACCTTCAACAACATGCTGAACCCTGCCATCGATCCATACAACACAAGAATACAGTGCATCATGCCAAACACACCCGCCATGGTTGGACAGGGCGTAATGCTTTTTGAAAAGAAGAACTCCCTTAAGGAAGAAGAACTCAAGCAGGCTGTTGAACTTTTCGAGTCCCTTGGAATCGTTGAATTCCTTGATACATCGTTGATGGGAATCGGTGGAGCAATCAGCGGCTGTGGACCTGCCTTCATGGACATGATTATGGAAGCTTATGCCGATGCAGCCGTTAAATACGGAATCGCCCGCGACACAGCATACCGCCTTGTAAGCCAGACAATGGCAGGCAGCGCAATCCTCCAGCAGAAAACAGGAAGCCATCCGGGCGTACTTAAAGATGCTGTCTGTTCCCCAAACGGAACCACAATCTGCGGTGTAGACGCCCTTGAGAAGGCAGGCCTTCGCGGCGCACTCATTTCAAGCATCGATGCCATCATGAACAAAAAGAAAAGCTGAGTTTAAATTGGCATAAAAAAAACCGGGGTCGATTGGCCCCGGTCAAACTCTCGCATCAATGAAAAATTTTAGTTAGCCTTCTTTGTGTATTTCTCACCTTCATCATCAGTCAAAGTACCATCTTTTACTTTCCAAGTTGCTGAGCGACCATCAGCTGTAACCTTGACATCACCGTCTTTTGTCGGATCCCCAGTGTAAGTACCACTAGCCCTTGTCTTTCCTACAGCAGAGAGGTTCCATGTACCGTCTGTCTTGAAAGTAACGAGTATAATTCCGTGCTGTTCGTAGACAATTTCATAGGAAGCATACTTGCTGCTACTTGGTGTTGTGCTTGTTCCGGTAGATGTGCTTGTCCCGGTAGATGTTCCTGTTCCGGTAGATGCATTTGTTCCGGTAGATGTACTTGATTCTGTAGTAGATCCAGAATCATCATCGCCAGAGCTACAAGAAACAAAAGAAAGTGCTGCGCCAAACAACATGGCTACTGCAACAGATAAACTAAAAAATCTTTTCATAAGATTCCTCCAAAAGTTAAGTTGTCTGGATTATAGGAATCTTTTCATGATTTGTATTGTGAGTTCACAAAAAATTCTTGTGAGTTACGCACAATAATATAGAGAGGAATTAAAACCGCATATAATAAGAAACCCCCGGTACTGGAATAGCAACGAGGGTTTCAATTCACTGTTCTATTGTATTCAAGAATCGCCATGGCGATTCTTGAGGCGAAAGTTACAGCAGCTATAAGTTTCTATCAACTCACTTGCTTTCGCCGTTGACTCTCTGCTGAATGTAGTTGTAGATCAACTCTGTCGTTCCATCCACACCAAGCTTTGATGCATCGATGCAAAGCTCGTAAGACTTTCTGTCGCCCCACTTTCCGTTCTTGCAGAAATAATCATGGTAGGCGGCACGCTTTTTGTCATGCTGTTCGATTTTCTTGATGGCAGCCTTGCGGTCAATTCCAGGATGACGTTCAATGACCCTGGCAATCCTTGCTTCAAGATCCGCATAGATGAAAATCGAAATGAAATTTTCACTTCCGCGGAAAAGATCATCGGCACAGCGTCCAACGATTATGAATGAATCACCGTCAGCAGCCTTTGACTTCAAGAGAGCAAACTGAAGTTCAGCTACGTTCTGTTCCGGAGAATTTGAATAACCGCGGACAGTTCTTGAAAAAAGTCTCAGCTTAGGTTTTTCATCATATTTTTTGAGGTTGTTTGTATCAACACCATTGTTGCCGGCAACCTGTTCAAGAAGGTTTCTGTCGAGAACCTCTATGTCAAGTTTTTCAGCAAGCTTGTGAGCCACGACATGACCTGCACTTCCATATTCACGACCAATCGAAATGATAATCTGCTTTTCCATAAGAATAACCCCCGATCTCCTACAGTTACCCGGCACCTTACAGGTACCTTACGAAGATAACCAATGTAGAAATGATCATAACAATCACTGTTGCAGGAACCGCAGTCTTGCAGTATGTTCCCCAGCTGACCGGATGTCCAGCCTTGGCAGCTACAGATGTTCCGACAACGTTTGCGCTTGCACCGATTGGAGTTGCACTACCACCAATGTCAGTTCCCATGGAAAGGGCCCATGTCATTGTTGTAAGGGCTACACCCTGAGAAGCGGCAAGGCTCTGGATGACAGGAATCATTGTTGCCGCAAACGGAATGTTGTCTACGAATGCAGAAGCAATTGCTGAAACCCAGATGATGATTGCTATCATTAAGTATACATTGCCTCCGGAAATTTTACCAATAAAACCTGCAACAATTTCAAGGATGCCTGTCTGCTCAAGTCCGCCTACAACCATGAAAAGTCCAAGGAAGAAAAGAACTGTCTTGTAGTCGACTTTGCTCATGATTTCACCAATGTACTTAGGTGCTGTAGCAAGAGTGATGATTGCAATTCCAAGACCGATTGTGGCAACACTCAGATGTGTCTGTGCGTGTGTTACAAGAAGAATTACTGCAAGACCGAAGATACCGCAGCTGATTCCGAATCCCTTCTTGTCGAGAATTGCGCTTTCAGGTGTAGGGAAAGATGATGTATCAACAGACTCAACGTTCTTGAATTCCTTTTTATATACAAAGAAGAAATAGATGACTGTGAATACAAGCGAGATTGCTGCGATGAGACCTGTGTTCATTACGAAGTCAGCGAAAGAATAGCCGAATGATGTACCGATGATGATGTTTGGAGGATCACCGCACATTGTTGCGCTTCCGCCTAAGTTGGCACAGAAAACCTCTGAAAGAATCATCGGAACCGGATTGAACTTAAGGAGCTGGCTCAGTTCAACAGTAACTGCCGCAAGGAACAGAATGACTGTGATTGAGTCGATGAACATTGCAAGGATTGACGACATGAGCATGAAGGTCACGAAAATCGGAACAACCTTGTACTTTACAGACTTGGCAAGAAGCATGCAGAGCCATCTGAAAAATCCTACACGTGCCATGCCTTCAACCATGATCATCATGCCGGCGATAAAGATGATTGTCGCCCAGTTGATTCCGCTTGAAGACTCTTCAGCTTCCTTTGCATACCAGAAGCCAAGTGTGAAAATGTTCTTTACGTTGAGAGTCTCCATTACGGCCTCCCAGGAATGCATTCCCACTCCAAATACCAAAAGCAGTGTCAAAGCACCGCAGACCAAAGTAATCCACTGGCGTTCGAATATCTCGAGGATGATCATGACGAACATCACGCAGAATATCGAAACGGCTAAAATTTGAGCTAACATAGTGAAAATAATAACGTTTTGTAGAATATTCCGCAATCAGTTGCAGATTTTTACAGCCGGAATTGTCAATGCGCCCCCCGCCTAGCCCCGATAGAAGCGGAATGCGCGGAGCCCTGGCGAGCACATTGGAGCGGATAGCGGGTTTAGCAAGGGAGTGGGCTTCGTATGAAATCTCCTCAGACGATTTTCATCATATTTATGAAATGCTTTGCCTATGCTAAAATGATTTTATGAACGTTCTGATCATCACACCTCCATTGGTTCAGCTTAATGCGCCCTATCCAAGCGGAGCATACCTGAAATCTTTTTTCAGGGACCTCGGCCACAACGCAAAATGGCTTGACCTAAGCATCGAGCTTGTCCACGAGATTTTTTCGCATAGTGGCCTTGAGCATCTTTTTGCCCTTACAGAAAAGAAAGCCATGGAAAAAGCTAAGGCTGCGGAAAGCCAGGGTGATGAAGAGACTGCACTCAACTTAAGGCGCTATGTCCTGCAAAGTGACCTCTGGATAAACTGGATCGACGACATTGTAAAAATTCTTTGCGACGGAACTGATGTGAGCACCCGTGAAATCTGCCACAAGTTCATGTTCAGCCCAAACGTTCCCCGCGGTGCCCGCATGGAAAACTACATTGCAAATCTTGACCGCGAGCCAAATGCCGACGACACCCGAAACCTTGCCACCATGGCCCTTGCCGATCTTGCTGACTACATCACCGTTGTTTTCGACAAGGATTTTTCTCTGGTCCGTTATGCGGAATCCATCTCAGTCAATGAGACAAGTTTTGCCCACATAGAAAAAAACATCGACACTCCGATCCTCACGGAATTCTACAGCCGTATTCTTGAAAGGCTCATTCACATTGAGGACAGGACCCTCGTGTGCATTTCAGTTCCCTTCGCCGGAACCTTTACGCCTGCCTTGTTTACCGGCCGCTGGCTTAAGGAAAATTTCGGCGATAAAGTCTACGTTACGCTTGGGGGCGGTTTTGTAAACACTGAACTCCGCGACATAAACGAAACTGCCCTTGGCAGCTACACCGACAGCTTAAGCTACGACCGAGGTTACGGAAGCTACAAGGCATGGTTTGACTCTGGAGCTTTTGAAAATTTCACGGATGAAAGCATCTACAAGATGACAAGGATCGTGCCATGCTCCGATGGAAGTGTCAGGATAATCAAGGCGATTCATGAGAGTTCCGCCTGTGAGAAATTTGAAAACGAAATCACAGAAAGCAACGTGCCTGACTACAGCGACATAGATTTTTCAAAATATCCCCGGGTTGCGGACGACACGAATCCAATGCAGCGCCTCTGGTCTGACGGTGCATGGATGAAGGCCTACCTTGCCCACGGCTGCTACTGGCACCGCTGTGCTTTCTGCGACACTACTCTTGATTACGTTTCATCATACAAGATGACGAAAATCGGGAACCTCTACAAAGCCCTGAGTTCCCAGCTTGACGGCCACCACATCGGAGGAATCCATTTTGTTGACGAAGCCATGCCGCCCAAAGCCATGGTTAAATTCGCGGAACTTGCACTGGCAGACCGGCAGAATTTTTCCTGGTGGGGCAACGTGCGCTTTGAGAAAGTCTTTACCCGCGACATGGCGGACCTGATGGCTGCCGGCGGACTCATCGGAGTTTCAGGCGGAATAGAAATCGCAACGGGTTCGGGCCTTGACAGCATCAGCAAGGGAACGGACATCAATTCAATCGTAAAGGCCTGCTGCGCATTCAAGGAAGCTGGCATTCTCGTCCATGCCTACATGATCTACGGTTATTTTGGCGAGACGGAACAGGACACCATAAATTCCATGGAGACGCTGAGACAGCTGTATGAGGCAGGTTTGCTCGACAGCTGCTTCTGGCACAAGTTTGTTCTGACAAGGCATTCAAGGATTTATTCTGAATGGAAGGAAGGCAAATATCCGGACCTGAAACCTGTTGAACCAAAGAACGCCGGAATCTTTGCAAAGAACGGACTTCACTTTGAAGGTGAGAACCGTCTTGCAAAATTTGGTGACGGTCTCAATGCATCGCTTCAGGCATGGATGCATGGAGAGAAACTTTCCATGAGCGTAAATAAATGGTTTGATTTCAAGACACCGGCTCCTACGATTCCAAAGGACTTCATTGAAAATGCCATCGCCCTTTATGAGGCAGAAAGAAATTCCGCCTGGGGAAAATTTCCTTCAGTTGAAAAATGCCGCTGGCTTGGCGGAAAAATAATGCGGGACGGCCGACACATTTTGTGGAACTACATGCAGGAAGAATACAGGTCAAAGCTTCCGGAAGGAAAGGATGGCATCCAGAAAGAATTCCTTGATGCCCTTGACTGCCTGAGGTGCGAAAACTTCAACCCGGAACCCATGAAAAATTTTCTTGCAAAAAATCCGGAGTACGAAAAAATCTTCCGTAAACTACGCGGTTCAGGTCTTGTTGAGATTTAATTTCAGAGAAGGAAATGATTTTTAAATTGATTTTACTGGAAGCCAAATTGCACTGTCCTGATCTTTTCCATACCATTCGACATTGATGTTTCCGTCAAGTTCGTATTCGGAATTTCCAGGCAGCCATTCCTTCCAGATTTTTTCATCGAGGGACTGTATTGCTTCTGGATTTTCCCCATGGCATTCAAAGACAGCCCAATCCTGTTCAGGCAGAACATAAATTTCCATTCCATCGGAAATTTTTTCGTCATCGATTTTTTTCCCAATGAGGTAATGGAATTTTTCTTTTCCCATGTCGTCAATGCAGAGAGCATATTCTCCAGCAGAATTATCCTTTGCAAGAACTTCATCCCAGAAGCCAGGAATTTTTTCACGGGCATCCTCAGAAGCAAATTCCCTTACATAACCTGCAATCTTGATTTCTTCCATGTGCCTTACGGTGCACTTCAACTGGTCGCCGCCATAAACAGAAAGATTTATTTTCAGCGGAAGAAAGACATGCAGGTCCGCACCCTGCCTTACCTGTGTTGGATTGGAACCATGGAACCGTGTGAATGCCTTTGTAAAGCTTTCGGCTGTCTCAAAACCATAGTCCAGGGCAATGTCCAGTATCTTCCTGTCCGTCTCTTTTATTTCCTTTCCTGCAAGATACAGCCTTCTGTTTCTGACATAGGTTGAAGGAGAATATCCTGTAAGAATCTGAAAGCCCTTGTTGAAAAGCATGGGCGACATGTAGTTTTCTCGCAGGGCTTTTTCTGCACAGTTTTCCTCAAGGAGATTTTCTTCAATATATTTTATGGTCTTATGTATGCAGCTTAT
>CALELJ010000300.1 GCA_937902445.1 uncultured Treponema sp.
TCCTTCTTATCAACAACGCCTACTGCAAATCCCGCAAGATCATATTCATCTTCGGGCATAAGTCCGGGATGTTCTGCGGTTTCACCGCCTACAAGAGCACAACCCGACTGTTTACATCCTTCGGCAACACCTTTGACAATATTTGCAATCTTCTCGGGAATATTCTTTCCGCAGCATGGACACCTGTCATCTGAAAAACTGATCTGACTGTAACAGAACGGACAAAAAGCAACGGCATCATTGCCGGCCAAAACTGCAAATGTTTTGTTTCCAAAAATCTTGAAGTTATACCCTTCCCTTGTATCTACGATTTCCATATATTCCCCCATAGCATCGATGTAATTATTTAAGCAGGTCAACAATCGGATTCAAACTGTCAGAGTCGATTAAATCAACTTCCTTGCTGTAGGTTTCAATCATCGCCTTCACTTCAGGAGGCATAATTTCTGAATGTCTTTTTCATTCCCACTACACCGCCGGCATAAATTGCTCCGACATAAACAATGATACCTCAAATACTATAGGTTTTTGCCGTTACTAACTAGCCCTCCGTTTATATTTTTGACATTTCAGATGACAGACGACATCACGCATAGATATTCTGGATTTTTTTCACAACCGCATCGGCAAAGAGTCTGTGGCTTTCTAGACTCATGTGTTCCTGGTCAATTTCCGACGGAACCGCATAGTCGCTTGCGGCAATGAATTCCGTATCCAGGCTCTTTGAAATTTTTTCATATTCACCTTTCAAAAGTTTTGAAACTTCCACCGACTCCCTGTCAAAATCAGGATCATATTTTTCCTGCCATACATTTTCTCCAAGATGAATCGGTGATACAAGAAGAATTTTTATCTCGGAATTAAATTCCCTGATCTGGTTTATGAGTTTTTCAATTCCCATAGAAATAATTTTTTCATCTGTCTTGAAACAAGTCTTCATGTCATTTGTTCCGAGCATAAGGACTACTAGATTTGTATCGCTGTGGCTTTCAAGAATTACCGGAAGACTTTGAGCTCCCTTGCGGCCTTCCCTGAAGAAATCCTCAAAAACTGTTGTTCTGCCGCAAAGACCTTCTTCCGTCACATGGAACTGACTTCCAAGTTTCTCAGAGAGAATTCCGGTCCAGCGTTCTTCATATGAATAACGCCGTTTTTCTCCCGGAACAAGACCATACGTATTTGAATCTCCAAAACACAGTATTTCTTTCATCTCAAGCCTCCTTCAGTTCCGTCTGATACCACCACTTTACTGAATTTCTGCATTATAAGGAAATACTATATTTTTATACATTCATATAGAAATTATCTATATACTATTTCAGGGCTTGATGAGCGCATCAACCAAAGCTTTGAGTCCTTTCTCAAGATATTCGCGGCTTGTAGCAACGTTGATTCTCTGGAATTTATCTCCTTCTCTGCCAAAGATATTTCCCGGATCAAGCCAGAGATTTGCATCTTCAACAATGCGACGGTTCAGTTCAGCATCATCATAAGGAAGACCGGAACAATCAATCCACAGGAGATAGGTTGCATCAGGTTTACAGCATTTCAAAAGTCCATTGGAATTTGTATTAATGTAGTCAACGGCAAAATCCAGATTTCCATTTATGAAATCATAAGCTTCAGAAAACCATTTTTCACCACGGCTGTAGGCAGCTTCACATGCGATCAAACCCAATGTGTTCGGCTCGTCATAGCCAGTCCTGTCCCTTTCAAGCCAGAAAGCTTTCCTGAGTTTTTCATCAGCTATAAAAATATTGGAAACCTGAAGTCCTGCAAAATTGAAACTCTTGCTTGGACTTGTACAGGTCACGGTTATTTTTTCAACATCTTTTGAAAGGGATGCAAAAACAGTATGAGTGTTGGGCTTCCAGACAAAATCTCCGTGTATTTCATCGCTTACAACAATCACATTGTGTTTAAGACAGATCTCCGCGATTTTCGAAAGCTCTTCTTTCTTCCACGATTTTCCGCCTGGATTATGAGGATTGCACAAGAGAAAAAGCTTCACATTGTTCTCAACAATCTTGTTTTCAAAATCTTCATAATCAACCGAGTAATTTCCAAATCCGTTCCCGTCTTTCTTCCAGATCAACGGGGAGGCAACAACTTTTCTGTCATTTTTCACGATTACATTCTTAAACGGATAATAAACAGGAGGCTGAATAAGGACAGCATCCCCTGCTTTCGAAAATGCCTTGATTGCTGTTGCCAGTGCAAATACAACACCAGGAGTCTCAATGAGCCATTCTCTCCTCACCTCATAGAGATGATGATTTTTCATCCATGAGGCAACCGCTTCATAGTAATGACTCTTAACATTCGTGTAACCAAAAATTCCGTGGGAAACACGATCATGAATTGCATCAAGAATTTCCGGTGCAGTCCTAAAATCCATATCCGCAACCCAGTATGACAGGCAGTCATCCCTATGGCCGCGTTCTCTGGTGAAATCAAATTTCAGGCAGTCTGTATTTTTTCTGTCTACAAATGAAAAATCGTAACACATCATGTCCTCCGTTCTTCGGCTACCTAAGAGCCTGTTCAAGGTCCGCTATAAGTTCTTCGGCATTTTCTATCCCCACACTGAGGCGAAGAAGTTTATCATTGACACCAACCTTTTCACGGAGTTCCCTCGGAATGGAATTATGGGTCTGTGTCGCAGGATATGTTATAAGGCTCTGAACACCCCCAAGGCTTTCTGCGAAGCTGATCACCTTGAAGCGAGAAAGAATTTCCGGAACCTTCCTTTCGTCCTTCACATAGAAACTGATCATCGCACCAAATCTTTTTGACTGGCTTTTCTGTACCTCAAGCTCTTCACCAGAAGCAAAACCTGCAAAGAAAACCTTTTCTACAGACGGAATTGTCTTAAGGAAGCCGGCGATTTTTTCCGCGTTGTCGCAGGATCTGTCCATGCGTAAAGGCAGGGTTTTTATTCCGCGGAGAACAAGCCAGCTGTCAAAAGGAGAAAGAGCAGCTCCTTCGCTCATTGCCTGAACCCTGAAAAAATCATCGTTTTCTTTTCCTGAATAGCAGAGGAAACCTGCGATGACATCATTGTGGCCGCCAAGATATTTTGTTCCGGAATGAATTACAAAGTCTGCCCCAAATTTTTTTGGTTGCTGAAGATAAGGAGAAAGGAACGTATTGTCCACACACAAAGTTCCGCCATTTTTATGAATGATGTCCGCACAGAACTTTATGTCTGTAATCCTCATCATCGGGTTGGAAGGAGTTTCTATGAACAAGGCTTTTGTCTCAGGTTTTATTGCGTTTAGAATTTTTTCTTTGCCACTTGTATCAATGAATTCAAAATTGATTCCATAGCGACTGTAATGATTGAACATGCGCCATGTTCCACCATAAAGGTCTTCACTTACAAGAACATGATCACCCGGAACAAACTGTTTCACCCAGGTAGAAATTGCTCCCATGCCGGAAGAAAAGGCAAGCCCATATTCCGTGTGTTCAAGAACAGCCACTGTCTGTTCAAGCTCAAGACGTGTTGGATTCAGACCGCGGCTGTAGTCAAATCCTGATGAATGATCTAGATCAGGATGTGCAAAAGTTGATGACAAAACAATCGGTGTGCTCAAGGCACCTGTCTTGCTTTCTGTCTTTGTCCATCCGTGAGCGCAGAATGTTTCTGCAGAAATATTTAAGTCCCCACAGGGACAGGGAGTTTTTCCGTGAGCTCCATTTCCATTTACACTTGCTTCCATAGTTTCTCCTGCAATAATTTTTCTTACTACAATTTATTTCGTTATCAGGAGTTTGAATAATACTAAGTTTCAATTAGGAGTCATAAAAATATTATATACCTATATAATTGATAGGTATATATAAACTAAACATAATTTGCCCTATAATGTCCTGGCAATAGTTCTGCGCATCATTCCCTTGAAACAATGACACCACCACCGACAATCACACCGTCACAATAGAGCACCGCCGACTGTCCTGGCGAAACTGCTTTCTGAGGTTCTACAAAATCAATTTTCCACTTACCCTCTCCCACGGAACTCACGCTGCATTCAACCGGTTTGCTTGCCAGACGTATTTTAACTTTTGCCTTGATCTCTTCAGGTTTTTCAGGAACCACTCCACCTGCCCATACAAAATCTTCCGCAATGAAACTTTTGGAAAACAAGTCTTCTTCCCTTGAGACGACAATCAGATTGTTCACAGCATCAATGGAATGTACATAAACCGGATGTTTCGCGCTTATCCCCAACCCTTTTCTCTGTCCGACCGTATAGTGTTCAATTCCGTTATGACGGCCAAGGATATGACCGTCAATATCAATGATATCCCCCGGAACGCTAGGCTTGTCGGAAAAAAGTTCCGGCAGATATTCTGGACTTATAAAATCCTGGCTTTCTTTTTTTTCAGCGGCTTTAAGACCAAAAGCCCTGGCCTTCTCAAAAACTTCAGCCTTTGTCATCTGAGAAAGAGGAAACCGTACCTTGCGCAAAGTTTCCGACGGTATCCTATAGAGAAAATAGGTCTGGTCCTTTGAAACATCAGTCGCACCAGAAATCATGTATGGACGGACGTCAGTTCCGAAAATACCCTGTGCAGGACGAACTACCGAAGCATAATGACCGGTACAGAAATAATCATATTTGATTCCAAGATCACTTACCGCTTCAAGCATTGCACCAAACTTAAGGTTACGATTGCACATGATACACGGATTTGGAGTTCTGCCGCTCCTGTATTCAGATTTGAAATACTCAAGAACCTTTTCCTCGTAAACCTTCTGAAGATTCACTACATGATATTCGATATCGTGTTCGGAACAAAAAGCCTTGCACTCTTCTATGTCCGCATATTCATCCGGCCCATAACAGGCATCTTTATGTGCCTTTCTGGCAGCTTCATCAGGAACCGAAAGTTTTCCAGACCAGAGGCTCATGGTCACTCCGATAACCCGGCACCCCTTCTGCTTTAAAAGCATCGCAACAAGAGTAGAATCCACTCCACCGCTCATTCCGACAAGGACAGTATCCCCTGGCTGCGGCATATTCTGAAATTCATAATCCATGGATAAAGTTATATCCTGTATAACCTATTGAATCAATAGGAATTTATACAAACCATTACTTCTTGAGCCATGTTCTTATCGTTTCCAGGAAGAAAACTCCCAATATCCAGCATAAAATCCTCTAATAACTTTTAATAACGCATCTAATCGCTTATAAGGATGTAGCGCTTTTCATTTATGTCGTCGCTTCGTTCAATTACCAAAGTAACAGTATCCTCTGCTGCAGTTCCGGCATCACAAATATGGAAGCCACCTTCTGGACGTAAATCTTCCATGCGTCCATTTTTATCCGCAGGGAACATGAAAAGCCCTTTCTTTTCCCACCCGGATTCAGACTCCGGAAAATAGCCGTGCACGGTTAAATCAAATGGATCTACTTGCCTTGTGCGGTTATACGCAAAGGAGTTTTCATTTTTTCAGAGTATTCGGAACCTTTACAGACATAAGCTTCCATGTAGCGAAGCAAAAGTTCAGATTTTGTAACTTTTTCATTGTTAACGGCATATATTCCATTTATGATTGCATCCCAGTTGGAATATTTGTTCTTCAGTATTTCACCGAAAAGTTTCTGTCCACCATAGTTGTGCAGAAGGAAAATTCCAAAGCTTACAAGTACAGGATAACTTGCGCTATCAAATCCGTTGTAATCCAGAATTCCGCTTGTGAAATATTCGGAAAAAAAAGAACTATATCTTATAGATATTACAGAGGACATATTAGGAATTCCCATCTGCCTGTACAATACATGCTCGCAAAGCTGTCCTAGCATTTCCCCTAAGGCAGTCTGTTCGTCGTACTGTTTCTGGTCAATGATTTTCCGTGCAAACTGAAGGGAATGCATGTACTCATGGGCAACCGTGTTGAAAGCATCGTATGAGACTCCGGCCTCATTGTTGCCAAAGTCTTTCATTAAAATATCTTTTTCATCCAGATAAAGATAATTACCTATATTTGATTTAGTGGCTGCATTGTAATCGCTATACGAAAAATATCCGACTGAACCATCAAGTGCAGGAAACTTGGAAAAATCATAGACAAGAATGTTCGTAAAATGAGCAAGGTCTGTATAATTTACAATATCATCTGTCTTAAAGTCATTATCAATAAAAACTTCTTCCGAAATATCTCCAAATAATTCAGTCTCATACGGATATATCGCTTCAAAGTTATCAGCAATACTGTCACACATCTCTTTTGTGATTTGAGACTCTTCCGGATCAGCGAGCCACACAATAACATTGTCCCTAACGGCCATGGCTACAAAAGCATGATATTCAGAATCAGTGTTTGAACTAAGATAAAACTCCCGCTTTGTTAAGCCTGGATCAAAGTCATTTACAGTCTTTTGAATATGAGTCAATGGAGCCAGACTTCTTGATCTTTCAGTTCCAGCTGCAAAAAGATTGTTTATGTTCTGTCTGAGATGACGCCTACCGGAATATTTTTTTTCCGAATCAGTATCTTTGGAAACAATGCTTCTGTTTTTCGATGTATCATTCGAGTTATATGAAATATAAGAAAGTTTATCCTTTGGAATACAGCCTTTCTTTGATTCATATTCCCCCTGATTAAAATTTCCCCGGGAAAATATATTCTCTTTCCACTTACGCCGGTGAGCTCAACTTCTGAAACATTATCTTCGAGCTCTATTCCCCGTACTGATCCGTCAAAAACTATTGTCTTTTTTATTCCGTCAGATTTTCCAGAGTCATTGTCACCAGATCCACTACTGCAGGAAAAAAAACTTAATACAAGAAAAATTACAGTGCTTATTCTTGCTATCTTGATTGCATTTCTCATATAAAAAGAATAATCCACCATTCTCAAGTGCACAAGTTAAATATGAAATTTTATTTTCTGGATGCGAAATGAGCCTGTTATTTCTTTCCTTCCGCGGTATAGAAGATTTATGCGAAAAATATATCAGGCTAATACATTTTGATTTATATAGACCGCCACTCCATCTTCATCATTTGTAAGAGTCAAGGCATCAGCTATTTCTTTGACCTGAGGAATTGCATTGCCCATGGCAACTCCGGTTCCGCATAGCCTGAGCATTCCCATGTCACTGAAATCATCACC
>CALELJ010000301.1 GCA_937902445.1 uncultured Treponema sp.
CGTTGAACCGCCGCGTCGAGGTGTTCATTTCCGCAAACAAGACCATGGTCGAGCAGGCGGAAGCAGGTACACTTAAGTAATAGATAGTTTTTAATGGATATGAAGAAATAATAAATAAGATTAATAGTTTAAATAAAGATTTCACTTTTATAAAAGCCAATATCGCTGATAAAGTAACTTTAGACAATATTTTTAAAGAGTATCATTTCGATATTGTTGTGAATTTAGCTGCACAAGCTGGTGTTAGATATTCAATAGATCATCCAGATGCATATATCGAATCTAATATTATTGGTTTTTATAACGTTTTAGAAGCTTGTCGATACAATAAACCTGAACACTTAGTATACGCTTCAAGTTCTTCTGTATATGGTGGAAACACAAAAATACCTTTCTCAGCTGATGATAAAGTTGATAACCCTGTTTCGTTGTATGCCGCAACCAAGAAATCTAATGAACTTCTAGCTCATGCTTATTCTAAGTTATATGGTATACCTTCTACTGGACTACGTTTCTTTACGGTATATGGTCCAGCAGGAAGACCTGATATGGCTTACTTTAAGTTTACAAACAAGCTTGTGAAAGGTGAATCAATTCAGATATATAACATGGGTGACATGTACCGTGACTTTACATACATCGATGATATCGTGCATGGTGTAATCTGCGTCATGCAGAAAACTCCTGATTTGACAGAAGACGGAGCTCCTTACAAAGTCTACAACATTGGAAATAACAGCCCTGAAAGCCTCATGTATTTTGTAGAGACTCTCGAAGAAAAACTCATTGCTCAGGGGATCATTAAGGAAAAGGGCAAGCGTGAACTTTTGCCTATGCAGCCTGGAGATGTTTACCAGACATATGCCGACGTATCCGATCTCCAGAAAGATTTTGGCTTTAAGCCGGCTACAACTTTGGCAGACGGCCTTGAAGCCTTTGCAAAATGGTACAAAACTTATTACAACAGATAGTTTAATTGTTGTAAGTTTTCGTTTATTATTGCAATCTCTGAATCATGCTCCACATGGATTCTGCGGAATTGAAGTTGTCTGGAGTGATTTCTTCGGCACCAATTTCGATGTCAAAGGCATCATTCAACTGCATGACAAGCTGAACAATGTCAAAAGAATCCAGAATGCTGCCGTCTACGAGATTTTTTTCTGAAGCAAAGTCAACATCTGGTTTTGCTTCTTTTAAGATATTGAGTAATTCGTCCATTTTGTTTCTCCTTGGATTTATTTCTTTATAGCTGGTTTTTAAGTTCAACTCGGTCAATCTTTCCATTCAGGTTAATTGGCATTTTCTCAAGATGAACTTTCTTGTTTGGGATCATATATTCAGGTACTGAGTCCTTTATGGCATCTACCACAGCCTGTGGTTCAATTGAACCAGTGTAGAACAGGACGATCTTTGATTTTTCCGTGTCGTAAAGACAGCAGTTCTGTTCTACACCTTCGACGGCACTTACAGCTGTTTCAATTTCACCAAGCTCAATGCGGTGACCCATGTGCTTTATTTGGAAGTCTTTGCGGCAGTCGTACATGATTTCACCACGGTCATTGTAGTGAACAACGTCTCCAGTACGGTACATTATTTCTGAGTAGACTGTATTCAATGGATTCTGAACGAAGGCTGCCTTTGTTTTTTCAGGATTGTTGTAGTATCCGAGTGAATTGCATGTCCCGAGTACACAAAGCTCACCCTTAACGTCTGGGGTTGTTGTCGGGACAAGTTTATCTTCAGAATCCAGAACTATGATTCTTGTGTTCTTGCATGCGAATCCGATTGGAAGACTTTCGTCATCCGTAAATTCACGGTCAACAATATAGTAGGCACAAACATCTGTAATTTCTGTAGGACCATAAAGATTTGCGAAAAGACAATCAGGGTAGGATTTGCGCCATACGTTAAGCTGCTTGTTAGGCATGACTTCACCGCAGAAAAGAATCTTTTTCAATGTTGGAACTGGAAATTTGTCGACTGCCTTAAGATTTGCCATGATGCACAATGCACTAGGAACCCAGAAAAGAGTATTGACTTTCTTTTCATTCAGGAAACCGAAAAGATTCTTTGGAAGCATAAAGAATTTCTGTGGAATGATGTGGCATGTAGCTCCATTTTTTAGTGTCTGATAGATGTCAAGGATGGAGTTGTCAAAGTAGAAAGGTGCCTGTTCTCCAAAAACTGTTTCGCTTGTGATGTCGAATGTTTCAGTAACCCATTCGGCGTAGTCGATTACAGCTTTCTGACAGATGATGACACCTTTTGGTGTTCCTGTTGAACCAGATGTAAATAGAACGTAAAGAACGTCTGTATCTATGATCTGGTCAAGTGTTCTGTCGACGGAATTTCGATCTACATCATTTTTCTGAAGATCTTCGTAGAGAACTACAGGTGTGTTTCCAGAAAATTCTTTTGCCGCCTCAAGATGAACTGAATCTGTGATGATGATTGATGGAGAAAGAGTCTCCATGATTTTTGAGATGCGGCTTGCAGGCATGCTTGTGTCGATTGGAGTATAGAAGTTTCCACTGTAAGCGGCACCCATAAAGCAGGCTATTACTTCAACACTTTTCTCAAGGTAAACAACAACAGGGCTTTTGAATATATTTTTATCAATCAAAGCCTGAGCTATGTGAAGAGCTTCGTTCTGAAGCTGACTGAATGAGATTTCTCTCTTTTCATCACTAAAAGCAACTTTGGAAGGGTATGTTTTAGCTGAATGATCAAGGTAGTCTGTTACTAAACGTGTCATAATTTGTAATTATACTTAAAAAACATTAGTGTTGCTAGATGATTTGAATTTTGATACCATAATTTTTCGGTGGAATATGAGATCGATCAAGTTGCTTTTAAAGATTCTTGTTTTTTTTGTTGTGTTCATGCTTCTGAGCTTTGTTGTTGCTTTTTTGATGAAGGATGATGCGAATAGCTATTCAAGGGTTCTCACTCACGAATTTTATCAGCAGCAAAATATCGACATAATGTTCTGCGGTGCAAGCCATGTTTCCCATGGAATTGATTGCAGGATCAGTGATAAGGAATTTGGGGTGAACACTTTCAATGCAGGTACTCCAAGTCAGGGCATAAACGGAACTTATGCAATTATCAGACAGGCCATCAAAAACTATAGGGTATCAAAAATTTTTCTTGAGACAGATTTTGCCATAACATGCAGGGAAGGTTCTGACCATCCTGTGATGGGGAAATCTGATTTCATTGTTGAAGGATTTATCAGTGATCCTTTGATTAAAATGCAGTTTGTCATTGAAAATTCTTCCGCAGACAACATTTTAAATGCGGTTCTTCCGATTGGTAAAGACAAACTAATGACATTCTCTCCCAAAAAAAACTTCAATAAATTGAAAAGTCTGATTACCGGTGAGTACTTCAAATATAAATACGGATCAAAGGATTCAGGTTATGCAGGCAAGGGCTGTGTTTTGGACTATGATGTAGTCGAAAATGGTACTTTCAGCAATGATATATTTGAACCAGAATTCAAGCCCGTATCGCCTTACTGGAAAGAGTATATTGTGCGTATAGCTGATCTATGCCGTGAAAACAATATTGAACTTGTTTTTTACTCAATGCCGGGAAGTGATTTTTACCTTCATGAAAAGGGTGACTATGACGTTTTTTATAATGAAATCAGTTCCTATATTTCAAGCCTTGGCTATGAGTATTATGATTTCAATCTCTGTAAGCCTTCGTATTGCCTTGAGGATCGTGATTACAGCGATGATAATCATCTAAATGCCAATGGAATTGAAAAATTCAGTCATATTTTCTGCGATTTATTCACCGGAAAAGTTTCTAAAGAAGAAATGTTCTGGTCTTCGTATAAGGAAAAAACTGATAATCAGGAACCTAAGATCTATGGGCTTTTGATTATCAAGGCTGAGAATGGTTCCGGCTTTGAAATTATTCCAATGACCAAC
>CALELJ010000302.1 GCA_937902445.1 uncultured Treponema sp.
CAGCGTTCAGGTTCTCGGAAATGTAGACCAGGCTCAGAGCAACAAAATGACAGCTGAAATCTGCCGTACAGTAAATGAAGAACTTGGCATTCCTGGAGACTGCGTGTATGTAAATTACCTTGGATACCGCGACTGGGGATGGAACGGCGGAAATTTCTAGAATGCAGATGGAGCCAGAATCGCAGCGGATCTCATTTCGCCGTCAGTTTGACAAAATAAACCTCTTCAATTTCATGTCCAATGATCTGGTAGCTTTTGCCACACAAAAATACGGACAGGAGTTCACCGAATTCATCGACATGAAATGCGGAGCAATTCCAGAAGGCGATTATGAAAAAATCATCGACCCTGATTCTCCGGAACAATTCCTCATGCTCTACACTGACATTGTCTTAAAGAGAGTATCCGTCACATGCAGCAAAATTCTTGAACTTGGCGAAGGCTATGACAGGGTTCTTGCAAACTATTTTTCCGATTCAGGAAAGAACCTCAATCTGCCCTTCCCCTCAACCATGGATGATGCCTACGGTCTCATAAAACTTTGCGTCCTTGAAAAACAGAATGCTCGGGAAGACATCATCATCAAAAAAGAAACAGAGTGCCTCATATGGAAAAATGCGGATGCTGATATCTCCATGTGGACACTTCTCGTTCCTTTCATAAACGGAATTTTTGGAGACTCGGGATTCTCTTTCTCAATATCCGAAAAATCTGATTTCGTTCTGAGCAGAAACTAATCCGTCATCAGGCGATACACCTTGTTCCAGCACACGATTCAAGTTCAATCTCAACATAGTCCGTCACAATTATGTCATTTATCGGAATGTTGAATATCTGCGAAAGTACCACAAGGTTATCGATAGTCGGCAGGTTGATTCCGCGGGTCCAGTTGTAGATGGTCTGGATGTACGGGAATCCCATGATTTCCTGCAGTTCCTTTGCGGAAACTCCCGACTGCTTCATAAGTGTCTTGATTCTTTTTCCTGATTCGGAAAGATTAACTACTGGTCTCTGAAAAATTGTTGTATTCACGATGGTCTCCTTTCATAGTTCCGGATCTAGGATCCGCAGAGCCATCGCATAGTTGGAATTGTTATGCTGCAATGACCCCAGTTTCAAAAATAGCAGAACGACGCTTATTGACGTCTTTACGCTTATTAAAGTCTTTTTTCACAGTAGAAATGGTATTTAGAGTCTGTTTCACAACTGCGTAAACATGATGATCAATCTTTGTGTTTCTCATTTCCATTCCTCCTGTATGCTATTTTTGCCCTGGAAACCAGCGCTTAATGGTGCTACTATAGCACACCTTCTCAATCGTGTCATTAAAGTCTGTCTTTAAAAACTGACTTTTTTCAGCATTTTTCGAGAAAACGTCTCACTCCATCCAAATGCTTCTCCCCGGACCGCCTTCCCATCTCGTAGACCCGTTTCAACTCACGGGGATCATGTTCCGTCCTGCCTATTCCTACATCTGTGTCAGGCGCAATGACATAACAGTTGCCTTTCTTTTCCTGGTCAAAGACGAACTTTTTTTCTTCCTCGTACATCAGGTGACGGTTTGCCATTGCCTCGACAATTTTTGGATATTTACCAAGCAAAATCTTCATGAGCCACATGAAAGACGAAGGTTTCTTCTTATATTCCCTTGTTCTGGTGAGGATCACCACATTCTTTCCGTATCCCATATCCATGAACTGCCTCAACGGAATCGAACTCGTCATTCCCCCGTCAAGATAAAGTTTTCCATCAATCTCCACCGGTGTAGATGCCAGCGGCATGCTTGCGGAAGCCCTCATCCACTTCAGGTCCAGCTCATCTCCATTGGGAATCTCATGAAAAAGGCTTTCTCCGCTCTCAATATCAGAAACAACCACATAGAATCTAAGTGGATTTTCACTGTATGCCTTTACATCAAAAATATCCAGCTTGTTCGGAATGTCATCGTAGCAGAATTTCGCCTCGTAAAGATCACCGCTTTTAATGAGGCTTCTTATGGTTCCGTAGCGCCAGTCACGGCTGAACTTTGTGTTGTACCTTATGGCACGACCCGGCTGCCTGGACTTGAAATTGCATCCAAAAGTCGCACCTGCACTGACTCCGGCAATGGCATCAAAATCAATTCCATTTTCCATGAAAACATCGATGACGCCGCAGGTAAACATTCCACGCATAGCGCCGCCTTCAAGAACCATACCTTTCATCGCAATGATCTCCTAGCTCCAGTTTTTCCATTCATCAGGGCAATACCCCACGGTGGCATGGTCTTTCCCGTTTCTGACCACAGGCTGAACCAGAAGCATGGGATTTTCAAGCAGTTTGTCTTCCTTTTCGCTGTCATCAAGATATGCAAAACTTGAATAATCCTTGTTTTTTCTGTCTGCCAGCATCTCAATTGCTTCAGCCTTTCCGCCCGCTTTTTTCGCAAGACAGGATATCACGCTTTCAAGCTCACCTTTTGAGATTCCTTTTTCCTTGAGATCTATTTTCTGAACCGGAATCCGTCGTTCCGCAAAATACCTTTCCGCCTTTTTTACATCAAATGACTTGCTTGTGCCAAAAATCTGAATAGCCATATTACCAACCTTTTTCCGCAAAATCCCATTCGTTTTCGATGACCTGCATTTTTTTGATTTTCATGTCCTCTATCAGAACATATTCCCTTTGTTCCATATATATTGAATACAGTTTCATCTCCGAACGTATCATTGTTGAAATGTATTGTTCCGACAACACCGCTCTTCATCATAATTACAGCACTGACTTCACTTTCATTCGGGTTATATATCCTTTCACCGAATTCACTGCTTTCTTTTGCTAC
>CALELJ010000303.1 GCA_937902445.1 uncultured Treponema sp.
ATCCCGTAGACATCGGGTCGTTACATCTTGAAGGAAACCTCTTTCTTGCTCCAATCGCAGGCTACAGCGACAGGGCCTTTCGTACCCTTTGCGTTGACTGCGGGGCTTCCTTCTGCACTACGGAAATGGTCAGTGCCGAAGCCCTCACCCGTGGAAACATAAAAACCGCCGACCTGATGGCCCGTGCCCCAAATGAAAAAAGCTATGCCGTCCAGATTTTCGGCGGAAATGCTGAGGTAATGGGAAAGGCCGCAAAAATTGTCCTTGAAAAAACCACCTGTGAGAGCATTGACATAAACGGTGGATGTCCCGTGCCAAAGATTGTCAAAAGCGGTGCCGGCAGTATGCTTACAAAGGAAACCGACCGTCTTTTTTCCATTGTGAAGTCAGTGAAGGAAGCCTGTGCCGAATACACAAAGGAACATCCTGAGCGTGGCAATGTTCCGGTTACCATAAAAATTCGAAGCGGATGGGATGGAGAGCACCTTACATGGAGTGAAAATCTTGAGGCTGCCATAGAGGCCGGTGCCGATGCGCTTACGATTCATGCCCGTACGAGAGCCCAGGGATATGCGGGAAAAGCCGACTGGCAGATTCAAAAGAAGCTGGTTCAGCAGGCCGCAGGTCGCATTCCTGTTTTTGGAAGCGGAGATGCCTTTACTCCTGAGACAGCGGAACAGATGTTCCTCGAGACTGGATGTGACGGAATCATGTTTGCCCGTGGTGCCATGGGAGATCCTTTTTTGTTCCGCAGGACGATCCAGTATCTGACACAAGGCTCCTATACTGTGGAATCGGTTGCCGACAGGCTCAATGCCGGTTTCAGGGAACTTGAGGTCAACATAGAGCAGATGGGAGAACTGGGTGCATGTCTTCAGATGCGCAAGAAATTCTGTGCCTATTCAAGCGGAATCCGTGGAGGCTCCCATCTTCGCGCAAAACTTGTCCAGGCAGTAAGCATCCAGGACTACCGCGACATACTTTCCGACTATCTGTCCTAAAGCATCATGTTCTTATACTTGTCTAATCTCTTCTATAATTATACAATGGCGTGGTTATGAGTTTTCTGCAGCGATTATCTGAATTTCTACAATCTATTTTTTCTCCCAACTCACCGGAAGCTCTTCAGCGTCAGGCTGTCAGAAAAATTGAAAATGAACTTAGGGGACTTGCTCCAAATCTTTATAAGAACGGTCTCATCCAGGCTGATTTTGCGGAAACCTTGAGGGTCCTTTACGAGAACACCTCGATGATTGGAGACATTCTTTCCCAGACGCTTTGTTCCACAGATATTGACTGTGCAAGGCGTTATGAGGAACAGCTCCTTTTGACCGGATTCAGTCAGGAAGCAAAGGATATTCTTGCTGGTTTTGCATACGAAACAAGAAAAGCCGGAGCCATGGAAGCGGATTCCGTCCTAAGGTATTTTGAAAGCGAACACAGAAAACTTGAAAAGGTAATAAAGGAACTCAATTCCCAGGAATTCATAAAGATCGACATGACTTTGAGCCGTGTAAGGCAGCTTAACGACATCTGCCGTTTCAGCTATATGACCGCACTCAAGGTTTTTGACAATTCATTCAGTACAAAACCGGGCTACATTCCGGAATTCCAGATGCTTCCGCCGGATCTTCTTGAGAATTCCCTGCTTGACCTGTATTTCGTTGCGGCCGAAATGGATGTGACGAATTCAGTCTACAATGCGGTTGTTGCCCTTGCAAAACTTCTCATGGGCGGTTCCTATACGGACGATGTCGCAAACAAGCTCAAGAACAGCTTCAAGAAAATTCAGGGCATCGTAAAGCATGTGTTCACAAAGGAAATCCTCATGTGCCTCATACGCATCGCAAAGAAAAACTGCGAGATGGTTCCTGACCGTGCCGTGTACAAGAGCGACGGAAGGCAGAAGTATGCCGACTATCTTGAAACAAGGTTCCGTGCGGATGAATCACGCCTTAAAAGTGAAATCCAGGATGCAACCATAAGCAATGAGATAAACCAGATTTTCGGTTCCATTCCTCTTGAGCCTGTCATCGGCTACAGCAAGGAGCTTGACAACACCCTGCGCCAGAGCACCCCATGCTCGTTCCTTTGGATTACGCCAATGTCCCTTCTCAAGAACTTCCTCAAGCATTATTTCATCGGGCATGTAAAACCGCTTCTGAATGACATTGTAATCGAAGGCTTTTTCAGCAACCAGTCCTACAAGTCGGAATTCTCTTCCGTTGTCTTTGCCTTGAACGATGCCTATGAACGCATTGCTGCCTTTGAGGGAAAATTCAAGCGTGGAAGTACCTTTGATGAGGCCAACATCACGTCCCTCATAAAGGACAGCCATAAGGACCCTTCCTTTGAATCAACGCTCAAGGATCTGATCGATAAAATCAACAAGCAGGCAAAGGAAGTGATACAGACGGAAACCACAAATGTGTTCCAGCTGTACAAAAAGATAAACGACATTCTGGTGGAATCAAAGAAGCCTAGTTCCGAAATAATACAGAACCTCAAGGTGCTTATGATTTCCTCAAGAAACCGTGACAATTCCGATTTCATGGAAAGCCAGTACGGCCAGTGGAAAGTTTTCCTTGAAATAATGAAGAATTATGTTATAATCGGTACGATAGAGAAGAAGTAAAATAATGAGCGCTAAAAAAAGGACTTCCGTTAAATCAGCTGGCAAAGGAAAGTCCACCCAGAAGACAGAGAGTGAAGTAATCGCTGAATTTGAAAAACACATCTATGACCTTCAGCAGATGCTTGAGATCTCCCGTTCTTTCTGTACAACCATCGAACTTGATCCTCTCGTAGAGTCCATTCTTTACATTGCAATGGCTCAGATGCGTGTTACAGGCGCCGGTATTTTCGTTCTTGATGAACTCAAGGACAAAAGCGGCTACATTCTTTCCGACAACTATTCCGGTATTGCCATTGATCCTACTGTCGAATACAGAATTCCAATACAGTCCAAGCTTGTTGAATTTTTTACATCTTCAAACAATGTTTTCGCACTTTCAGAGCTCAGGGAATATGTGCCTGACTGCAAGGATCTGGACATAATCGAAACCCTCAAGCCGTCCCTTGTTGTTCCGCTTATCCTCAAGAACCGCCTTAACGGAATTCTTGTCATGGGTGAGAGAATTTTCATCGACGGAATCGATTCTTCCTATACAAGTTACGAAAGGGACGAAATCCAGACCATCGCTTCCCTTGCTTCCGTTGCGGTACACAATGCCTCCCTCATCGAGCAGGCATCAACGGACATGATGACGCACCTCAAGCTCAAATTCTTTTTCTTCAATATCCTTGAGGACAAACTGGACAATGCCTTTGCCCAGAATGAAAAGCTCAGCATCGTGATGTTTGACATCGACTACTTCAAGAAATTCAATGACACATACGGACATGCCTGCGGAGACTATGTTCTGCAGCATGTGGCAAAAATAATAAAGGACAGCATCCGTGACGAGGACATGGCCTGCCGTTATGGCGGTGAGGAATTCACGGTCATGCTCTGTGGCACCGACAAAGAAGGAGCCTTCCTTGTTGCTGAAAGAATCCGCAAGAGAATAGAAGATTCCGTGCTTTCTTACGAGGGCAACGAGATGAAACTTACGATTTCAGGCGGAATTTCTGTTTTCTCAGTGGAAGACAATCCTGTAAGATCCGCAAGGCTTCTTGTTGACCAGGCGGACAAGGCCCTGTACATGTCAAAGGAAAACGGCAGAAACCGTATAACGGTACTCGAATCTGCCGGCGAAGATTCTCAGCAGTAATGAACCTCATCAGAAAACCTTTCAGATACACATTTGTAAATGCCACCATGGCAATAATTCTCCTGAATATTGCCTTCATGTTTGTGCTTCAGATTTTTCCGCGGATTTCCCTTTACCTTGGGCTTTCCTACGCGGGGCTTTCATACCACTGGTTCTGGCAGCCTTTGACTTATCTTTTCATCCACGGCGGGTGGCGTCATCTTCTTTTCAACATGATAGCCCTTTTTTTCTTTGGTATTTCCGTTGAGAAGGCCGTGGGCACAAAGGAATTTCTTCTATTTTATCTTTTATGCGGAATTCTTGACGGTCTTGTCTGCATGGCCATCTACTGGTTCCTTGGAATGAACATTCTGCTCATAGGTGCAAGCGGTGCCATATATGCCGTTCTTCTTGCCTATGCCGTGATTTTCCCACGCAATGTGATTTTCGTCTGGGGCATCATACCTGTCCAGGCTCCGGTCCTTGTGCTCATCTATGCCGCAATAGAGTTTTTCAGCCAGTTTTCCGGCAGAGGCGGAATCTCACACTGCGCCCATCTTTCCGGACTGTTACTTGCATGGCTTTATTTTGTTATACGTATGGGAGTTCATCCATTGAAAGTATGGCGTGACAATCTGTAGAAGGAACCGCTAATGGGAAAAAAACATTTTTGTCTGCTTGCTGCGATTCTCACTTTTAGGCTTTTCTTTTTCAACATTTCTCTTTCACCATTGCATGCACAGGTCCAGGAACAGTCTGAACAGCTTCGCATATTGATCTGGGCTGACCTTGATGCGTTCCCGGGCAGTTTTGACGATGAAAAGAGTTCCGTAGAGGAGAAAAAAAAGGAAAGCAAAAAAGACCAGGACGATCTCCATAGGATTTTCGGTTTTTCCATCGAGAGGTCAAAGCAGATAGCTCCTTTTCTGCTGAACGGAATGATAAACGGCTGGCGTTTTGACTACACTCCCTATGATAAATTGCGCGGAGTAAAGGAATACTGGGAATTCGACGAGATAAAGCCCTTTGATCCCAAATTGAATCCTGTGGAATTCCATGATCCTGAAG
>CALELJ010000304.1 GCA_937902445.1 uncultured Treponema sp.
TTTAATGAAATATAATCAGAAATGGATGCAAAGCTTTCAAGATAATCTTTTACATCACTTACCTGCGGATAAAGGTTTGAAAGTCTTGGGCTAAGATAATATGTAATTGATACAGGTTCAGAAATTCTTTGTCCAATATTTTTTGAATGACTTGAGACAGAAAACTTTTTGGAGCCGGTCAAATCAAATTTGATGTTTGCAGTAATTCCTGTAAAAGCAACCAGGGCAGATGTAATTAATATCAAATACATGGATTTTTTGAATTCATTTTTACAGTTTCCCATGCGCTTTCCGGTAATGAACCATGCAGATCCGACTGACAGGAAAGCTACGTTGAAGAAATACAATAGAGATCTGACTGAAACAATACCTTTAGCAAAGTCATCAAAATTCCACGCAAAGGAAATAGTCCTGACAAGCATCGAACCAAACTTTCCACCATCAAGATATAGAGGCAAATTATGGATGCTGTTGCATACAAAAAGAAAAAGGGATGAAAGTACAAATGAAGCTGCCGTAGACTTCAGCAGTGTGAATATCAATACAGTGAAACTTATAGCAGCAGAAAAAAACAAAAGGATTCCACAAAAACCAGTTGCAAGCTGGGAAAATTCAACATCTCCAAAAATTGAAATGGCGGCAGGAATCAGAAGACTTAAAAAGAGACAGAAACCGCAAAAAACAAGGCATGACAATATGCGTGAAATAAGGATGATGACATTATTATACGGAAAGGAATACTGCCCTTTTATTTTTGAGATGGAAACAAGAAACGGAATATACAAAGCTGATGCAAGAGGAAAAGCAGAGAAAAAATGATGCAGATCAGTAGTTCCATAGCCTGCAAAAAAACGCTGTCCTACGAACCACTGCATCCAAAGCCAGACTACAAAGACACCATTTGCAATATGGGAAAAAGGACTGGATGAAATTTTATACAGGTATCGGGAGAATAATTTTTTCATTTTAAACCTCCCCTGTATCTTCAATAAATTTGAGATAAGCCTCTTCAAGATTTTTAGTACCGGAAGATTTTATGATTTCATCAACCGTACCATGGGATTTTACAATTCCCCTATCGATTATATAGATTTCATCGCATAGACTGGAAGCTTCCTCTATATGGTGGGTCGAAAAAACAACCGGTATTTTTTTTGATAATTTTTTAATTTTATTTCTAAGCTCAACAATCTGCTTTGGATCAAGTCCGGCAGAAAATTCATCAAGAATCAATATCCTTGGTCCAATACACAATGCCTTTGCAAGGCTTACACGCTGGGCGAATCCCTTGGACAAAGTTTTTACTTTTGCATGAAGCACTTCATTCAGTCCTGCAAACTCAACAGCAAACCCAACGTTGGATTCAACATCATTGACATCACAGTACAACCCAGACTCAAGGAGAAGAGTTTCCTTTACTGTAAGATTGCCCTCCAGCTCCGGATGCTCAGGTACATATCCAGTTACTTTCCTTATTTCAGCAGGATCTGAAAAACCAGAAACGTTTACAGTTCCATCAGTAGGACAAATGACACCTGAAATAGTTTTCAAAATAGTTGACTTACCTGCTCCGTTTGGTCCAAGCAGGCCAGTAATGGAATTGGACTTAGCGATGAAATCAATGTCTTTAAAGACATATTTTGAATCATATTTTTTTGAAAAGGATAAAAGCTCCACGGCATTATTCGACATATGGAATCTCTACATGCATTCTGTCTTTTGAAAGTTTAGCTTCCGGATAAACTTCCCTGGCCTGCTGCAAAAGAACATCAAGATCCTTGTCATTGTAGCGTGGACTATAATGAATTAAAGCCATTCTTTTTGAACAAGAATCCCTGGCAATGGTTGCAGCCTGTCGTGCAGTCATGTGCTTTTTTTCTTTTGCCTGGTCTTCGCAGTCATCGGCAAACATTCCCTCACAGATCAGGAGATCGCTGTCCTTGACTTCTTTTGCAATGGTCGGAAGATAAAGTGTGTCAGTAACAAAACTGAATTTTCTACCCTTGCGGTTCTGTCCAACAACCTGTTCCGGGCTTACAACAGTTCCGTCTTCTGCAGTAACCTTCTCTCCATGCTGAAGTTTTCCCCACAGCGGACCACGAGGAACCTTAAGGCGCAAAGCTTCTTCCGGATTGAATTCACCAGGACGATCGGATTCCTCAAGGGTATATCCGACACAAGTCTTTGTATGTTCAAGAGGAAAGGCACGGACCTTAAAACCATCTCCTTCATAACAGACACAGGGTGCGGTAATTTCTTTAACAACAATCGGATAGTTGATGTACATATCAAGAACCTTTCTACTGGACTCGATGTACTCGGCAATTTTTGGAGGACCAAATATGTAAAGAGGTTCATTTCTGTCAACCTGAGATGAGAGCATCAAAATTCCAGGCAATCCTGTGACATGGTCGGCATGGGTATGTGATACAAATATTGCGTTGATTTTTTTCCATTTCAAATTAAGGCGGCGCAATGAAACCTGTGTTCCTTCACCACCATCAAACAAGAAAAGATCTCCGTCACGGCGCAAAAGAACTGATGTCAGATGACGGTAAGGAAGCGGCATCATACCACCGCAGCCCAAAACAAATGCTTCCATATTCATGGCCATATCATAGCGGAAAAAGACCATTTTTTCAATGAAAGGGAAAAATCAATATCTCACCAAAATTGAATTTTTTATCGTGTTTTAATATAATTACAGCAATTAAAAACCTTTTTTATGGTTCGCTTATGACAGTTAATTGGAGGCTTCAGAATGGTTTGGCTTATTGGTGATAAAGGCATGCTTGGCAGCGAAATTGCCCGACAGCTTACAGAAAATAAAATTCAATGGATTGGAAGCGACAGGGATGTGGATATTACCAGCTCAAATGAACTGAGAAAATTTGCATCCAGCCATGGACCTGCAGCCAACACAACCGGTCTTACAGTGAGAAAAGGTAAAGTTCCGGAAAAAATCACATGGATCATCAACTGTGCCGCATATACAGCCGTTGACAAGTCGGAATCAGAAAGTGAGCTTGCACAGAAGCTGAACCAGGAAGGACCTCTAAACATCGCAAGAACTGCAAGAGACCTGGGAGCAAAACTCATCCACATTTCAACTGACTATGTTTTCGACGGAACTGCCTCAACGCCTTATACTGAAGAATCTCCACGTTCACCTCTCGGTGTCTATGGTGTTACAAAAGCAGACGGCGAAAAAGAAATTGAAAAGGAAATGACTCTTTATTACATAATCAGAACTGCATGGCTATACGGTTTTGACGGAAAGAATTTTGTGTACACCATGACTAAAGCAATGAACAGCAATCCGGAAGTCAAAGTTGTCTGCGATCAGAAAGGAACCCCAACCTGTGCCGTCGACCTTGCTCATGCCATCATTAAAATCATTGAGTCATCTGACAAGGCTCCAGGACTTTTCGGAAAGAAATCTGCCCTTCCTTACGGAATCTACCATTTTACAAACCTGGGTGAGACAAACTGGTTTGAATTCTGCAATAAGATTTACGAATATGGTAAAAAATATGGACGCATTTCAAATGAATGTACCGTCAACTCATGTACCACGGAAGAATATCCAACCCCTGCAAAACGTCCATCATATTCCGTATTGTGCAAGGACAAAATCTCTGAAGGGCTAAAAATCAAAATTCCACGCTGGGAAGAAAGCCTTGAGAAATTCATAAAGAGCCCAAGGTTTGAAGTCCGCTGATAAATGACTTTCTCTAATATAAAAACAGGGCTGTCCGGAGGACAGCCCTGTTTCTTTTATACTTCTGTACCACTGCCTATGAAGCAGGCAATTCCTTCCGTGTGATAAAGTTTTCTAAGTTTGGAAACAATCTCAATAATCTTTTCAGATTCTTCCTTGTCACAATAAATAATATACATGGTGTTGAGCTGAGGCCATACGGCATCACCAAGATGCGGATTGCTCCATCCAGCCCCCATCACGTTGGCAATTTTTGTGAACTTTTTTCCAACCTTGTTATTTT
>CALELJ010000305.1 GCA_937902445.1 uncultured Treponema sp.
CCCCCTCCCATTTGCCGGATGAAATTTTTATGTTTTCGTAAATCTCTTCCAGCTGTTCCTTTGAGCAGATGACGAGGGCTATGTATTCGTCGCCGCCGGTTCTGTATACGTATCCGTATTGCTCCAGAGCTTCATTGAGACATTTTGCTGATGCGATTATCAGTTCGTCCCCTGCGGCGTGTCCCTTTGTGTCGTTGGCTTTCTTCAATCCGTTAAGGTCAAATGAAATTATCGTGAAGTCTTCAGGAATACCGTCGGACTGGATTTTTTCGATTTCTTCTTCATAGGCGCGTCGGTTGAAGAGTTTTGTAAGTTCGTCGGTGATGGAAATCTTGATGAGCTTTGATTCCCTGTTTTTTTCTTCCGTGCAGTCGGTGATTAAAATCTGGTGTCCCTGTTCCTTGTTGTCGCAGAACATGGTGGTGTATGTGATTTTATAATACTGGTCATTCTTCTTGTAGTAGAATTCTGATTTGATATCTTTTTGGAAAAACTCGATCCAGGTGCAAAGCTCATGGAGTTCCGCATTTGAGGAATCAACCTTTCTGTCGACCTTGAGCAGACTTAGCGGAGAATAGAATTCCTTTGCGCAGCTGTTGCATCCAAGGAAATGGAAATTCTTGTCAAAGGAAATTACACCCATGGTGTTGTTTTTCACAAAGGAATTGATTACCGTTCTGTCAGTATCGTAAAGGGCGATTTTGCCATCGATGATGTAGAATATGATTTCAGTGACAACATACCAGATTGGAGTGAGTTCAATAGAGAAAATTTTTCGGCCTACAAAATAGGACAGAAGGCCAATCCCCATGATGATGAGAAGTTTCATCACGTTGCTGATGGACACATCTTTCTTTTTTGCAATGGCAATGTAGAATGCGGCAAAGCAAATTAAATAGTAGAAAATCAGCAGGGCATAGAAGAAGTAATGTGCAGCTCCATAGTCACGGAACAGTTTTAAATTTCCGCCTTCGTTGACAAGATAGACATGCCTGTAGAAAATCGGACTGTATCCGATGGTGAAAGTCGTGCAGAAAATTATTGAACTTGAAAGGAAGAGAAGAATTTTAAATGCTTTTTTGATTCTTATTTTGCAAAGATACAGTGTGCAGAACAGAAGCGATAAAGTTGCGTAACAGCCACCAAGATATGAGATCTGCTGTGCAAAAACCGCGTGCTCCAGAACTGTGGCTATGCTTCTTTGCCATAAGCCCAGATTTGTTATTGAAGTGAATATGTAGAAAAGTGTGAAGTCCAGCGTATGGTGGAAATTTGACTTGAACAAAAAAGCCATCGTCAGGAAAACTGAGAAAGAAAAACAGATAAAATAGTAGTTCAGGAAAAATCCCGGTTCAATATATTCCATATGTTTTAATTATAACGCAGAATAACAGAAAAACCTTTGTCGGGGAAAGAATCTGTGGCTGGGCATTTAGGAACACTGAGTGCAATGCTATATATTCATATATGAAGTATACAAATGTAAGTTCCTGGAAATGGCGTTTCCTGATTTGCATTTTGAGAGAATGTGTCTCATAATTAAAAGAGGGCAATGTCATTGTTCAGGAGTGTTTTGTGAGTATAGGCTATATTTATTCGGTTGTTGCATTTCTCGGCTTCTTCCAGCTTCAGCTTATCTTTAACCGCACAGTTAGAACCAGATACAAGGAAACAATCGATTATCCTTTCTGCAAACTGCTTTTTTTCTTTTCAATATTTTGTGTTGTTGATGCCCTATGGGGAATATGTGATGCAAGGGGATCTTTCATAACGCCTCTCCGGTTCACCATTGTCAGCTATTGCTATCATACCATGAGCGCTCTTTCCGCATTTATCTGGTTTGGATACATAATCAGATATCTTGGACTCAGTGGAAAAATCAAGATCGTCTGCAACGTCATCAGATGCGTTCTTATTGTACTTCAGTTTTCTATGATCGCATCCAACGGAATTACCGGTGGAGCCTTCAGCATCAATGAAGACCTTGAATATTTCATGGGCGACCTTCGTTTGTGTCTCTATTCGGCGCAATATACCTATTATGTTTTCATTCTTCTTCTTTCAACACTTTTCATGTTGTTTGGGGAAAGAAGC
Source organism: uncultured Treponema sp. (assembly GCA_937902445.1). GTDB lineage: Bacteria > Spirochaetota > Spirochaetia > Treponematales > Treponemataceae > Treponema_D. The sequence goes on from CALELJ010000305.1 coordinate 2,095, forward strand.
AGGCTCAGAATCTATCGCAATGTTTTTGTGTTTACCTTGATTCCTTTCATATTTGGAATCGGACAATATATTTTCTATGATGTCGCCATGTATTCCATGGGGTTCATGATTTCCGCATTCATCATCTATGCGTACAATCTTACGGATATCCGTGAAAACTATCTTGCATCAATGGCTGAGGAATCAAGCCGCCACGCTGTTGTCGATGTCATGACGGAACTTTTCAACCGCCGTGGATATGAGGAGGATCTTGCCACCTATCCTTCAGTTCCGCCTGAAAATGATTTTGTTTTTGTTTCCATGGATCTTGATGGCCTTAAAAATGTAAATGATACACTTGGACATGAAGCAGGTGATGAACTGATCAAGGGTGCGGCCTCATGCATGAAGCGTGTCATGGGAAGCTATGGTCGCCTCTATCGTGTTGGTGGTGATGAATTTTGTGCCATCATTTTTGCTAACAGCGACCGGCTTGAGGAAATAAAAAGTGATTTTGAATCTACTGTCAGCAAGTGGAAAGGCAGGCGTGTGAAGAGCCTTCATGTTTCATGGGGAGTTGTAACTAAACAAGAAGCTCCGGATAAGACTGTTGCCGAGATCGCAAAACTTGCAGATGAAAAGATGTACAGGGCAAAGGCGGAATTCTATTCGGCTTATGGAATTGACAGGCAGGCTCAGGCAGAAGCCCTGGAGGCAATCTGCAGGCTCTATAAAAAAATTCTTAAGATCAACATAACTCTGGATTCATATGAGATAATCACAATGGATCCAAAGGAAAAGATAAATTCCATGGGATTTTCCGAGAAAATTTCTGAATGGTTCAAGGATTTTGGTCGTTCAGGTCAGGTGCACAAGGATGATCTTGAAAATTATTTGAGGAATACTTCCATAGAATATCTGAGAGATACTTTTGCACGTGGTAGATTGAGCGTGTGCATTCCGTACCGTCGCCGTACTGATTTTGGTTTTTCAAGCTGCATCATGGAAATTATTCCTGCAAGCGACTATACGAATTCCAATCAGACTCTTTTCCTTTACGTAAAGGCTTTGTAAAGCCGTTGCCGTCACTGGTCATTTTTGCCCTTATCAATGCATTTTTTTCCTCTTTGGAATTCCTGCTGTCTCATTGATGCTACTATTTTTTCAGTAGAAAAAAATAGAGAGGATTTGTGACATGGATTATGGAATGCCAACTTTAATTGAACTTAAGACCCTGGAGGAAAACTGCGCTTTGTGCCATGAACTTGGCCTGAACTTTGTTGAAATCAACATGAACTTTCCGGAGTATCAAAGCGATTTTTTTGACGGGGAAAAATATGCTTCAATGAAAGAAAAATATGGCATTTACTTTACAATTCATCTTTCAGAAAACCTTGATGTTGCCGACGTGAATAAAAATGTCAGACGTGCATGGCTTGAAACTGTTGAGGAAACCATTGCCTTTGCAAAAAGAATTTCCTGCCCTGTAATCAACATGCACCTGAATCATGGAATATTTGTTACGCTTCCTGATGAAAAAAAATATGTCTACGAAAATAAAAATGAAGAATATATGGATGCGCTTTCCACCTTCAGAAATCTGTGCGAAGAAAAAATAGGTGACAGCGGAATAAAAATCTGTCTTGAAAATACTGATGGATTCAGGGATTTTGAAAAACGGGCCATCAACCAGCTTCTGGCTTCCAGTTGTTTTGGGCTGACCTGGGATGTAGGACACAGTATAAGTTGTGATGAAGTTGATATGGAATATCTTTTGTCCAATGTGGGCCATCTTCATCATTTTCACATTCACGACGGAACAAGAAAATCCGGCGGTTCAAAATGCCACCTGGAACTTGGACGGGGAGAAATCAACCTGGATGCAAGAATCAGTCTTGCCAGGGAATGCAATGCGCGCTGTGTAATTGAAACTAAGACTGTTAAAGCTTTGAAAAATTCTATAGAATGGCTTTCATGCAAAGGGCTTCATTAAGTAAAAGTAATATTCTCAGGGAAATTCTTGTAAGACTTCCTTCTATTATAATCATGGCCATAAGCTGGTTTCTTTCATGCAAGGAAACTCTGCCGTCTCCAGGATTCAGCAATTCTGACAAGGTTGTTCACTTTGTCTGCTTTGGTGGACTGACATTTTTCTGGACCTTCTGGTTTTCCCGTAAAAAGTGGATTTCAAATCCTGTCAGGTATTTTATTTTTACCGTCGCCATTGTTTCGCTTTACGGAGTGGTTGATGAGATCCACCAGTCATTTGTTCCTGGACGTGAATGTTCTTTTTTTGACTGGCTTGCAGATACTACCGGCGCCTCCGCAGGAGTATTGTTCCGCCTGTTTCTCATAAAGAAAATTTTCAGGGAGAAGGAATCAAAAGGGCAGTAGGCTGTCTGCGTCGGCTGAAATTTCTTCCCATTGATCAAGCTGGATTGGAATGTTGTTTTTGTATTCTGATGCGGCCTGTAAAATTTCTTCCCTGGAGTGCAGTTTCCCGTGATTCATTCCGGGACAGTCTTTTGCACATTCATCCCAGGATGATTTTTCGGCGACCATCCAGTCCCAGAAAGGCCATGTTCTGCATTGTACCGGCCGGCCTTCGTATGCGGTGCACCCGTTGTTCCATAATACGCACTCGAGTTTTTTTGTTTCTATGAGGGCAAGCACGGTTTTCCCTTCGTAGTATTCAACCCATCTGCAATACTTTTCTGCAAAATCCTTTGCCTTTAACTTGAAGAACTGGCACAGGTTTATGAGATCCACTTTGGAAAGGTAGACAAATCCAGGTCCGTTTCCACAGCAGTAGGAACATCTTTTGCATTCAAAATTCAGGCCCTTTTCATAGAAGCATTTTTCCATAAGTCTTGATTCTAGGTTATATGATTTCTTTTTTCAATCAAACAGCTAAAGAGCCTATCCAGGAATTGCCATTGAATAAATACTTAATTTTCTTTAGTATTGTTAAAAATCAAATTATTGTCATTACCGATGACGAAAAGAGGTATTTTATGTCTACACCATTGGAAAATTATCTTGCATCTTGCGGTAACATGCCAAATGCCGCAATGTGTGCTTACGTTGCTAACCTTCAGCAGGTAGCAGCTGTTGGTCCGGATATCGCCGCTTCAATCGTAAACGAACTTGAAAACCAGAGAAGCCACCTTAAGCTTGTTGCTTCTGAGAACTACTGTTCACTTTCAGTTCAGTCTGCAATGGGCAACCTTCTTACTGACAAATACGCAGAAGGATATCCAGAACACAGATACTACGGCGGATGTGTAAACATCGATGCAGTTGAAAACACAGCAGCCCGTGAAGCAGAAAAACTCTTTGGTGCAGACTATGCATATGTTCAGCCACACTCAGGTGCAGACACAAACCTTGTTGCTTACTGGGCAATCCTCAGCGCAAAGGTTGAAACTCCAACTCTCGAAGAACTTGGCGTAAAGTCACTCAACGACCTTACAGCTGAACAGTTCGACGACCTCCGCAAGAAGTTTGGAAACCAGAAGCTCATGGGCCTTGACTACTCATGCGGCGGTCACCTTACACACGGCTACAAGATGAACGTTTCTGCACGCATGTTTGAATCTCATCCATACGGTGTAGACGAAAAGACAGGTCTTCTTGACTACGATGCAATCGAAAAGCAGGCAATGGAAGTTAAGCCTCTCATTCTTTTGACAGGTTTCTCTGCATACCCACGCAAGATCGACTTCAAGAGATTCCGCCAGATCGCAGACAAGTGCGGTGCAGTCCTCATGGTAGACATGGCTCACTTTGCAGGTCTCGTTGCAGGTAAGGTATTCCAGGGTGACTACGATCCAGTAAAATGGGCAGACATCGTTACAACAACAACACACAAGACACTCCGCGGTCCACGTGGTGCAATGATTCTCTGCAAGAAGGAATACATGGACTATGTAAACAAGGGATGTCCAATGGTTCTCGGTGGTCCACTCGGTCACGTTATGGCTGCAAAGGCAATCGCTTTCAAGGAAGCAAACACACCAGAGTATCAGAAGTATGCACACAACGTTGCTGACAACGCTGCTTGCTGAATCCCTCAAGACATACAATATTCCTCTCCAGACAGGCGGCACAGACAACCACCTTATGCTCGCAGACGTTACAGTTTACGGACTTACAGGAAAGCAGGCAGAAGCCGCAATGTTTGAATGCGGAATCACAGCAAACGCAAACGCACTTCCTTACGACAAGAACGGCGCATGGTGGACATCTGGTGTTCGCCTTGGAACTCCAGCCCTCACAACTCTTGGCATGAACGAAGACGACATGAAGGAAGTTGCTTCCATCGTTGACTTTGTCCTCAAGAACACAAAGCCTGGACTTACAAAGGAAGGAAAGCCAGCAAAGGGTAAGATCGACATCAGCGACGAAACAAAGAAGGCTGCACGCGAAAGAGTTAACAAGCTCCTTGGCGCACACGTTCTCTATCCTGAACTTGACCTGGACTTCCTCAAGAAGGAATTCGTTAAATAAACATTGGAATTTAAAATTCCCCTCATGAAATGCCGTTGCCGTGTGTAGCGCTTCACCTGTGGAGTCTACGGCAATGGCATTTTTTTTTGCGTTTCTGGAAATAGTTCCGTTCTTTCAATTTCACAAAATTGTGTTATAATCAACCTCATGAATTTCAAGAGATTTATCACAGTTTTTACCGCATTTCAGCTTTCTGTTTTTAGTTTCATATTTGCACAGAATTTTCCTACAGATTACGTAAGCCATATCTGGACCGCAGCAGACGGTCTTCCGGGCAACACAATAACTGACATCATCCAGACAAGGGATGGTTATGTTTATATGGGAACCTATGATGGTCTTGTCCGTTTTGACGGAATCGATTTCAGCATCATAAACCGCAATACAGTCGATGACATGAGTTTCAGTTCAGCAAGAGTTGTATTCGAGGATTCAAAATGCAATCTCTGGGTAGGTTCAAACGACGAGGGTGTCACAAGAATCGGAGGCGGAACCATCGACAGCTACACTGTTAAAAATGGAATGCCCAACAATTCCATCCGTGACATTGTTGAAGACAAGCTTGGCAACATCTGGATAGGAACAGCAGCCGGCATCGTGTACATTGACAGCGAAGGAAATGTCAGGACTCCTGATGGACTTGACAACATAGAAAGGGAACATGTTCTTGTAGTCTGCCTCTATCGTGATACAGCCGGAAGAATCTGGCTCAGTACATCAAGGCATGGAGGAATTTATTTTTACAGCGAAGGTTCCTTCCACCGCTATGAGGGACTTGATTTTCTTGAAAAGCAATACGGAGACTTTACAGTGTCGGCAATCGGACAGGATGACGCCGGCAATTTCATATTTGGTATAAGCCAAAGAGGTGTAGTTTTCATAAGAAATGGTGTCCAGTTCAATAACGCACTTTCTTCCCAGATTCCGGACTGTCTGGTCAATGAAATCTATCTCGACCGTTCATCAAACCTCTGGTTTCTTTCAGACAAGGGCGTGTACCTTATGAGAAACGGAAAGGTTTCAAAATACACGGCGGAAATGGGACTTACGGACAACACCATCAACCACATTCTTGAGGACAGGGAAGGCAACATCTGGTTTGCCACCGACCGTGGTGGAGTCGAAAAACTTTCCCTTGGAAAATTCAATACTTATAAAACTCCTTCCGGTGTAAACGCCATCTGTCAGGATCTCAGCGGCAATGTATGGGTCGGAACTGACAATGGAATTCTGTGCTACAGGGATGAGGAACTGGTTGATGACCAGCTTTCAAGAATGACGAAGGGAATCCGAATCAGGCATATCGCACTTGCCCGTAACGGAGATCTTCTTGTAAGCGCATATTCAAAGCTTGGACAGTTGAGAAAGACAAAGTCCGGAATACGCTCCTGGACAATGAAGGACGGACTTATCGGTGACAAGATCCGTACCTGTATCGATGATAAAAACGGAAATCTCTGGATCGGTTCAACCACAGGTCTTTCATGTGTCTGCCCTGACGGCAAGATAAAGACATTCAACAGCGACCAGGGACTTTGCAACGACTACATAATGTGTCTCTTTGTCGATTCTGAAAACAGGCTTTGGATTGGAACGGACGGTGGCGGAATCGATGTCCTTGAGGATGACAAGGTTGTCCGTACTTTCAATACTCAGTCCGGCCTTAGCGGTAATGTTGTCTTCAAAATCAACCAGGATGAAAAAGGAATTTTCTGGTTCTGCACCGGAACGGGAATCTCAATGTTTGACGGAACTTCATTCAGGAATTTCAATGCTTCCGACGGTCTTGGTGTTGATACGATTTTCCAGATGATGGGAGACTACACGGAAACAATATGGATGACAAGCAACCGCGGAATTTCCGCCATATCAAAATCCGATTTTGAAAAATATATCGCCGGTGCAAAAAAGACACTGGATCCAAAATTCTTTACAAAGAATGATGGTCTTAAAACTGGAGGTGTTACTTCCACATCACTTTCCATGAGGGACACTCTTGGAAGACTTTATTTTACACTCATTGACGGTTTTGCCATCTATGATCCGATAAAGGCAACAAGCAACAAGATTCTTCCAAACATTCATATTGAGCACTTGAATGTCAATGGAAAGAAAATCAATGTAAACGATAATGACAGCGTTGTCCTTCAGCCTGGTGTAAAAAGAATCGACATTACTTACACAGGTCTCAGCTTTGTTTCTTCGGAACTGGTGCGCTTCAAGACAATGCTTGAGGGATTTGACAAGGATTACTCCGACATAACTTCAATCAGAACCGTTTCCTACACAAACCTTAAGCCAGGCAACTACAGGTTCCTTGTAAAGGCTGCCAACAGCGACGGACTTTGGAGCGATGTTCCGGCTGTCGTCTCATTCAGAATTAAACCTTACATCTATCAGGTTCCGTTGTTCTGGGTTGTGGTGGCTCTGTTTGTAATAGGTACTGTAGTTTCATTCATCAAGGCAAGGGAAAAGGCAATGATGGTAAGACAGCTGCAGCTTGAGACCATGGTCAGCATGAAGACCGTAGACCTTCAGATTGAAAAGGACAACTCAGACAGGCTTTTAAAGAACATCCTTCCTGATCCTATTGCGGAACGTCTTAAGGAAAACCAGTTTGGTGATCAGACAATAGCCGACAGCTTTGACGATGTAACGGTTCTTTTTGCCGATATCGTAGGTTTTACAAAAACCACCTCAAATCATTCGGCTGATGATGTTGTCATGGCCCTTAACGACCTCTTCTCGAAATTCGATGACCGTGCGAAAGAAATGGGTGTTGAAAAAGTTAAGACTATTGGAGACTGCTACATGGCTGTCTGCGGACTTCCGGAACCTCGCGAAGGAAATGCACAGGTAATGGTTGATTTTGCCCGCGGCATGTATACGGACCTTTTTGAATACAATAAGACAGCAAAGATTCCTTTTGAAATCAGAATCGGAATCAACTGTGGGCCTGTTGTTGCCGGTGTCATCGGAAAATCAAAATTCATCTATGACCTTTGGGGTGATACGGTCAACGTTGCAAGCCGCATGGAATCCATCTGTACTCCAGGTCACATCATGGTGACAGAGGCTGTAAGAAATAAAACCATGTCCCACGTTACATTTGATGTTGTCGATGAATATGAGGTAAAGGGCAAGGGAAAAATGAAAGCCTTCACCCTTTAACTGAATTCACTTAGTTGCTGATGGTGTAGCAGTCGAATCCTGCATCCTTGAGTTTTTTGCCCATTGTCAGCGACGAATTTTCATCTACGACAACGATGTAATATGTCGTTCCCGAGGATCGTGTTTCACTGTAGGCGTAGGCGTCGAAATTCTTGGCCCTTGCCTTGACTATGAGCTCGTCTGCATTTGCCTTCGATTTGAAAAGCCCAAGCTGCTGTTTTTTTCCGCCTGTCTTTGCCCTTAACGGAATATTTTCCTCTTTTGCGGGCGTCGAGTTTCCCTTGAAAATCGGGGCGCTTCCTGGGTTTTCTTCAGAATAAATTTTTTTAGGCGGAACAAAATCACTTCTTACGTTGCTGTCGCCTGTGTTGGGAATTTCAGAGGCCACAGGTGATTCCCCTCTTGGAACAAAATACCAGAAAGGAACGCTCATGATCTGGCTGGTTCCCTTGACGATCGAAGCCTCAGGGCTTGCCGGGTATTCACGCTTCAATGTCTCTCCGCAATTTTTATCATTGGTAAGATACCACAATGTAAGAAGCACCTGTGGCCTTACAGTTTTCATTGACTGCATGGAACTGTATGCGCGAAGCATTGCTATGGAGTCTCCTGTTTCGTTTACAGAAGAGGCCTTGCAAAGCTGGCACCAGATTGTGTAAAGGTTTGCGAAAGCTATTGTCTTTTCATTCTTTGAGGAACGGATGTTTGCAAGATATGATTCCGCAGTTTCCCAGTCGCCCGCAGACAGACTTGAACGCACGGCGGCTATGACAATTTCCTCTGTCGTAACCTTCGGCATGTTCGTAGCCTCTCCACCAGGTGTTCCTGCCGCTTTTGCATACCAGGTGCTTGCGTCCGTGTAAAGCCCAAGCTGTTCCTGAAGGGTGGCTGTAAAATAGAATATTGCCCGTTTGTCCGCTGAAGTTGATGCAGACTCTGTGTTTGACTTCAAATAATCTATGGTATCAAGTACTGTTTCCTGCTCAAGAGCCTTCTTTTTGATTTCCTGTGCGGTTCTTTTTGCCTGGGAAAAAGAAAGGGCTGTGGCTGCAAGAACTATGATTGCTGCTGCTGTTTTTTTCATTCCTGGTCTGTCCCTGCTGTCAGATCTGTAGGTTCAGTTTTCTTGACATCCTTTTTCTTTCTTCCAAACAGAAAGAAAGGCATTGAAACAACAACACCGGCTATGAATGCACCCAGCAATGCTGCGAATACCGGAATGTTTTCGAAACTGTGGAAAAACCAGATTGTACACCTGTTTGAAAGGTTGAATCCGGTGAGAACTGCTACAAGCACAACAAGGATGAGAGTTCCTATCAATTTAAATGGCATGGTCTGACCTCCTGTAGAGAACTACATTTTAAACTACTTCTTCATCAGTGTAAATCTTTGCAGGGACAACTTTCTTTCTTTGCCTTGAATTTTATGAGTCCTGCGCTTAAAATTATATATAATAGGAGAGTTTCAAAACTACAGGAGTTTATGAAAAATGAAAAAGCTGTTTATGCTTTTTGCCGCATCTGCTGTTTCCCTTATGCTGAATGCACAGTCTGCGGATAGAATTTCCGACATAATTTCATCAGACCGCGCAACCTGTGGTCAGGCATCCTATATTGCCGCCACCGCCCTTGGAATTGCCGGTGAAAATGCATCCTATGATGAGACCGTCAAACTGTTTTCCGAAAAGGGTATATTGAAAAATGATTGTTCAGCATCCGATGCCATCACCATGAAACAGCTGGCATGGCTTTGTGCAAATACATGGAATGTTGAAGGCAGTCTCATGCTCAAGATATTCAAAAGTCCAAGATATGCCTTCAGGCAGATGAAGGCGGATTCAGTCATCGATGTTTCCGCAGATCCTGACGATGTTCCTGATGGACACAGGCTTCTTGCCGTAATAACTGACTGCATTTCAAAATACGAAATCAAATCAGTGGGGGAAAATAAATGAAAAGACTTTCAGTTGTTTTTGCGGCATTGTTTTCTTTTTCGTCCCTCTTTGCCTACGATTTTTCAGCCTTCATTTCAGACGGAACTACGCTGAAATTCTACAACGGAGAATTCAAGGATCCTGAACTTAAGCAGACCGAAACCTTCACAGGTGCTTTCACCACACCTGTCGGTAAGGGCGGGCTGTCTTTTTTCTCTGCTGAAGGTTCCGTGCAGCACAAGCTTGAAGCAACCACAGGTGACAACAGTTCAAGTAAAAATTCTGTCATCGCCGACTGCACTCTTTTTAAATTTTCAACGATGAAAAAACTTGAAGGCGGAAGAAACCTTCAGATTTCCGCAGGCCGTTTCCATTATTCGGATGTCACCGGTGTAGTTTTCTCCCAGCCAAATGACGGACTTTATTTCAAATACGGCGGAAAAAAACTTGAGGCTTCAGTATATGGAGGCTACACAGGACTTCAGAACGTAAAGAATGTTTCGATCCTTACATCCAAGGGTGCTCTGTGGGCTCCGGAAGATGAAAAGGATGTCTATGACTTTACGGCACCTTATGCTGTAGGTTCGCTTTTTGTTTCTGCTCCATATTTCTTCAAGAATCAGACAGTTTCCTTTGAGTGCATGGGCATGTTCAATGCTGGTGGTCCCGGGGATCTCAAGGACGATGACAACCGCCTCTACGGAACCATAAGCCTTTCAGGTCCTCTGTCATCCTCTGTATTCTATTCTGTTTCCGGTACCATGCAGACGGAAGATTTTTCAGACTTTGGAATTCTTGGTAAGTTCTCCGTAAATTGTTTTGTTCCTGTCAAAAACATTACAGTTGGTTTGAATGGACTTTACGCATCAGCTTCAAACGGAACGGTCAAGTCTTTCACCGGTTTTTCAAAATCCGTTGTCTGCCTTTCAAGAAACGAAGACCTTTGCTCGGAAATCATGAAGTTTGGTGCAAGCGCTTCTTTCCTTCCTGTGCCAAAGATTCTTGTGGCGGCAGGCTTTGATGCAGTGTATAAACTTGCAGATTCATCGTCGGAATTCTACGGATTCCAGACTGGAATTTCCGGAACCTATAGGATTTATTCAGATTTGAAAATGTCCCTTTCACTGACTAATTTTACGGGAAAATATAAAGAGGCAAGCAGAACGGATGTTTCCTTTGGTCTTGCCCTTGCCTTATAAACGGGAGGTTGAATTAATATGATTAGAAAGATTCTTTCGATTTTGATTGTTTCATTGTCAATGATTCCCATGTTCGCACTTGAAGCAAAAGTTGTTTCTGTAAAAGGAAAAGTTGAAATTCAGGAAGCCGGAATGTGGGTACCTGTTGAAAAAGGCGACATCATAGAAAAGGGAACTGTCATTTCAACAGGCTTCAATTCGGAACTTGTTGTCGCAGTAAAGAATTCAACTTTTACCCTTGGCCCCCTTACACGCGTAACCATTGAAAACCTCGTGACAAAGGGAAACAAGGATACTACACAGATCTACATCGACTCAGGCTCCATTGCCGCCAATGTTTCCAATAAAGGTGGAAGGCGCACAGGATTCAAGGTCCGTTCACCGGTTGCGACAGCTTCTGTCCGCGGAACTGCATTCATCGTTTCTTCTTCCGGAAAACTCACTGTTACTGAAGGTCTCGTTGCCTTTGGGCCTGCGGAAAGTTCATCCAGTGAAGTTGATACGGAATCCGTTGATGAGAATGTTTCACCGGATGAAGCTGTTTCCGACGCCGGTGAAAACTCCCAGTCAGAGCAGCATGCAAACGCATTTGCTTCTGCGGAAGATGTAGGAGGAGAAGGAGTTCCTGTTGCCGCAGGACAGACTAGCATGGCAAGTGTTTCTGGATTTATGCCTTCAAATCCCCATACAGAGATGGCAAAAGCTTCCGTTGGTGGAGTGGACAACACCGTAACCGTATCAGCTTTGAATGCCGTTGGTTCAGGAAGCGACGCTTCTTCCATTTCTCCAGAAGTTTCTTCCCAGGCTACTGCTGTCACGTCACCTGTTGTTTCAGACCTTGGAGACATTTCTGTTGCCGTAAAGTCGACAGGAAGTCTTTCCGTAACCGCAAAATTTGAGAACTAAAACCATGCTGATAAAAAACATTTCCGTCAGAACAATTAAAAACCACGTTGAGACGGAAGTGTTTTTAGATCCTTCCTGTGCAGGTTGTGGCTGTTATCTGGTTCAATCTGTGGCCTTGTCTTCCAATCCAGAAATCATTTCCTGCCAGATGACTGCAGGGGTTCCGGCTGAAAAAGTTTTGACATGTGCCGACGCCGTTCCTGCCATCGTTTCAACAAAAGATAATCCTGTTTTCTATGATCTTGAAACAAAACTGTTCGATTCAAACGACACTCTGCTTGATGAAAAACAGTGCAGTTTTCAATTTACTCTTCCTCAAACCTCGGTTGATTCCGGCAGAAAAAACACGGGAAGTGTCATTTCAAAAATCATGAACCTCTTTGCAGGTAAATGAACTGCCGCCACGTTTTTATTCGATCTATTGATCTTGATTTTTTGTCAGCTGTACCTTGAACTTTCCTGAGAAAATGATTTTCCTTGATTTGAAAACTGCTTCAGTTGCGGCTGTTCCGTTCAGTCTGTAGTTTCCGTTGTTTTCCTTTATTTCAAGTCCCATGGACATGTATTTGATGATAGATTTCCTGAATGAGAATTTCTGTGACAGATCAAAGGTGTTCTTAGTGTCATTTTCATTTTTTAATGACAGGGATGAAGTGGAAGTGAAGCCTTTTGCCGGTAAAGTAAATTTCACTGAGCTGCCATATTTTGGAAAATCATCTTCCGTTGACCTTGATGTGTTTGCCGAAAGAGCTAATGAGAAGGCCGGTCTTCTCATTGAAATTGATGATTTAAATAATTTTTCCTCCACTGGAAATGGAAGCCTTTCTTTTGTTTCCTTTTTCGTATTTCCGGCACCAAGTCCTGCAATAAGTGCGGTTTTGCCAATGAAAAATTTATACTGGGGATTTATAAAAAACTGTGACTCCACGCGTGGAACAGTTCCGTTTGCTGTAATCAGATTTCTGTCGCCCTTGTAAACAAAAAGCCCAAGGGAAAAATTACCAAGGATAAGAAAATCCTGGCTTTTTACCCACATGCTGCATTTCCCAAAAGGACTCTCATGAATTCCTGTGGCAGAAGAAAAAATAAAATAGGGCCATCTGAAATTCACGCACAGCTCCGATGCCATTTTTTTGCTTTCAGGAAAGTAGATTCTGTCCTGATACCAGTTCTCGTTAATTTCATGGCCTATTGAAAATATTCCCAGTGTTGCTGAAATCAATGCGGAGGGAACGCAATATGTTGAAAACCGTTTGCTTAGAGAAAGAAAATGATTTTTGTCTTCAAGAATTGAAAATTGAACTGATGGCAGAAAAGTAAAGTTTTTTTCTGGAATAAGATTGACCGCAAGGGCTTTCCCCGATGAAGAAGATGTCCATGACGGTAGGCTGGAATTTGTTCCGCAGGTAAAGAAAGAAGGCACTTTCAATGGTGAGATGCTTGAGAAAACAGGGTTCTTGAGCCTTGTGATTGAACCTGAGAATTTCAATGTGCCTGCAGAAAGTTCCGTCCGGTAAAAGGAAAAGGGAAGAGTAAGTCTTACGCCCCAGTTTCTGTTTTCCCTTGAGCTGATTTCACAAGGTGCAAGATCTTTCAGTATTGAAACTTTAGTCGATGGAAAACTGCATCCGTAAATTGCGGAGAAATTTGTAAGCTCTGTTTTGATTCCGTATGCGAAAGAAATTTTGCTTTCATCCCTGACAATTTTATTGTCCTTGTAAACCTCAAGTCCAAGGGATGTCTCTCCATGAATCTCAATGGATTTAACTTTGAATTGTTCCTCGGAATGCAGCAGAAAGGACATGGACATCAGCATCCATGTAAGAAATAAATATCTCATCCATAACTATATAATGGGGAAATGAAATATTATGCATCTGTTTTGTTTCTGATGAAAAAATTAAAGGGACGAAAATTACTGGAACGGGTCCTTGCTTTGGTCTACGGTCATCAGTTCCTTGACGTTGACTTTGTATTTTGCTCCTGGAAGGGCGTTCAGTACATCCTGATAGTTGTTTTCAATTTTCTCCGTTTTCTCGGCTTCCAGACATGCAAGAACTGCTTCACATGGTTTGTATTTTGCGGCCTTTTTAAAAAGTTCGTTTCTTGGTGTTGCCCGTTTTGTGACTCTCAGTTCCTCAACGACCTGCATCACCACGATGTCATCAATACGGGTGCTGATGTTGTCTGCGTCAATGTATGCGTATCTTGTCTTTTTTTCTTTTTTGTCAAAGTACCAGATTTTACAGGCGGAACTATTGCAGTCGCCTTCTATTTCTGAAACTGCGATAATGGATCCAAATGGGACAGGAGAATTTCTTTCGTCGGTGGAAAGTGAAAGATCCATGTCTGCGTAGAGCCGTGATTTTTTTATTACAAGTGCGAGGCGGCAGTTTGACGCAATGTCTTCTTCGTTGATCCAGTAGTCTACGGAATCCCAGATGGCGTGCAAAAAGTTCCTGCCTTCGGCAAATAGGCTTTCAGGAGTTCCGTCTATAAAAAGAAGAGAAAAAGAAGTGCCCTTGGAAAGGCTTGAGATTCTGTGCATTTTTTCATCGCGTCCATAAAGGCACAGGCTTGTTTTTGGAGCAAGTACCATAGACTGTTCAAAAGTTTCAGTTGCTTTCTCCTCAATTTTTTCTTCTTCAGCCGGAACTTCAACAGGGCTTTCGACTGGAGCAATCTGGGCTTCAGGAGCTTTTTTTATGCATGAGAAAAAAATCGATGTGCATGGAAACAAAATAAATACGGCTATGGATTTGCAAAACTTTTTCAAGATGTACTCCCTTTATCAATTATCGGCATTTTACCTTGTTTTTTTTCTCAGATTTTAATACAATAGTACAAAACTTTTAATTTTCAGAGGAATAGAGAATGATTTCTACAAACGAAATTAGAGTAGGTTCAGCATTCATCGTAGAAGGTGAACCACTTATCGTACAGAAGAAGCTTGGACAGAAGGGCGGACGCCAGGGAATCACAGTTAATCTTCGCGTTAAGAACATCGTTACAGGCGGAACAAAGGATCTTGGTATCGACGCTGGTGAAAAGTTCCAGGAAGTTGAACTTGAATCAAAGACAGTAAAGCTTTCATACATTGACGGCGATGATTTCCACTTCATGGATCAGGAAACATATGATGAAGTTCTCCTCGGAAGAGATGACCTCGGCGACAACGCAGGCTGGATTTCTCCAGATGATGACTACGATGTACAGGTTACATATTACGAAGGAAAGCCAGTTGGTATCGATCTTCCAACACAGGTTGTTCGCACAATCACATACTGCGAACCAGGCGTAAAGGGTGATACTTCTGGTAAGTCACTCAAGCCAGCAACTCTCGATACAGGTGTTGAAGTTCGTGTTCCACTTTTCTGCAATACAGACGACCGCATCGTTATCGATACACGCGAAGGCACATTCGTAGAACGCGCAAAGGATAAATAATAATTTTATTTTCCCGCAGGAACTGCTTTTTCGCAAGGCGAATAAGCAGTTCTTGTAGGGATCGGAAAAGACATAAAGTAAATCTTTATGTCTTTTCCGATCCCGTAGCTCATTTATGGATAGAGCGGCTGCCTCCTAAGCAGCAGGTGGCGAGTTCGAACCCCGCCGGGGTCAAAGACTAGACATTTTCAGTCAGACAGAAATTCTGTTTTACTGGGAATGTCTTTTTTTTATTTAAAGGTGTCATTTTTTTTCAGTGGCTCACAATAATTTAGTATGAGCATTTTGAAAAGCAATGAGACTGTCATGAGTTCCGCCTGTAAAAAGATTTGTGTTGCCCTGCTGTTTTCCTTACTGCCTTTCATGGCCTGGTCGTCAGCCGGTTCCATGCCCCTTGTTTTGAAAACTGGAACAAGACAGAAAAAGACATTCCGGAAAATCATCGATGGCGAAACAAAGAATATAGAAACCGTGTGCCTTGCAGGTATCAGGGAATATGTTTTCACTGTGGAAATACAACGGATGCACTATTGTATTTCCAGAGTCAATGTAAATGACCGGGCAATAAGAGAACCTCTGGACTGTAAAATAAAGGGCGTCGCCTTCATCACCAGTGATGGAAAATCTTTTGTATTCAAGGACAGCCAATGGGAAAAACATGATGGAAAAATCAGTCTGAATGTTCCCAAAGATAAAGATGTCTTTCCTGTAAGTGATTACAGGACTTCTTCCGGCAATAGAAAAATTTTTGACAGGGGCTTTGTTCAAAAGGGCAAGTTTCCTGCGGAATTAAGCGGCAGTCCATTTGTTTATGTTCCTTTTGCAAGTGATCTTGGCTGTGATGTTGCTGATGGTATGTTTCTTTTATGGATTGAAGCAGGTAATGAAAACCTTGTTGCGTCCCTTAATCTTTGCAGCCCCTTTTATTCAATGGAATGGAAGTTTCGTGAAAAAATGGATCTGGAAGTGCTGGGCGCCGATGGAATTCAGGAATACTACGACATTGTTTTCAATACATTTACAGCAAGTTCAAGAAAATCGGGAAACAGGCTTTTCTATAAAATGGATTTTGATTTTTGCAATACCAATCTTTATGAAAGATACTGGCTTGAAAAGTATTTTGAAAATTCCATGCATGTGTTTGCTTCTGCCAACAGCCAGCTGACGCAGAGAAAGGAAAGTCGAAAACTGATGTCATTGAAGGATCGTCACGGCTTTGCCAATTGTGTTGATGCATTGCTCGATAAAAATGAAGGTGAGGTGCCGGATGAATTCGATTTTTTCTCGAACGCATTAAAGGAGAACGGACTTTTCAGCAGTGTCTTTGGAGAACATGGAAAATCAATTGAAGCACAGGATGTTCTTGAATGTTCGGTTGTGGTTCCTGACCTGGGAATGGTTTCAAAAGGAGATTTCCTTTTATGGTATGACGATGATTTTTCAAGATTTGAGACTGCCGTCGTAATTGACAGCAGAGGACCAGATAAGAAAAAGATCGACCTTGCGTGCCTGGATGAAAGTTCAGGGAAAATTGTAAAAATAAACCTGCATGAATTTGAAAATCGTCGGTCTGAAAAAAAATTCATGCCCTGCAGGTTGACAGTGAGTGACAGCAAATCTGGTGTTTTCGCAGTGCCTGACTGGGACTGTCTTGATACGTCAGTCGACAGTGGCCTTTTCTGTTTTGATTCCTGTTATGAGGAAACACAATCCCTGCGCGATGGAAGCAGATGGAATTTTATTCCTAATACTGGGGAATGGCTTGTTGTTGCCAAACCCTACCTTAAGCTTGCCAACAGGGCCGGAATACCTGTCACAGGGACTGAAGATACTTCCGTCGTACTTGAGCTCATAGACCGAAACTATGATGGAGCTAAGCGTGGAAACAAAAATATCTGCAACAATTCTCCTGGCAGTGCCTTTGCCATGAAACTTGTTTTGGATAATGGTCGTGAACTGGAATATGGTTCATTCCACAATGAAGGACAGGGGCTATATTCATCCCATGTGACTTTGAAAGAAAAACTGCTTCCTTCAAAATACGGACGTCTTGCCGTACTTGATGGTAATCTGCTTTTTGAAGTCGAGGCCATCAAGATCAGACCTGAATCCAGTTCTTCATGGAATAATGGTGATGATTTCATTCTGACTGCGTCACTGGCTTCAAAAAAGGGAAAGGTTGAAATAAAAAGCCGTGATGAAGACTTTTTTGTCTGCTATGACAAGAAGGCGCTCTGGAGGGCAAACCTTTATATAAGCACGGAAAAGGGAGACTGGAATGATATGCATCCATGGAATGCACCTCCTGAAGTAAATCCTTCCCGGGGTCAAGAAAACCACTGGTGGTCAACTGACTGGGGATTCAACGACTGGAACATACTTTGCAATGGTGAGACGGACTATTCATCTCTCGCAGACTGTCCTGCAGGAGATGGAAAGCAGGGACTGGAATTCAGTGGATTTGTTCCTTACAGGCGTGATCCTAAAAATGGCAATACCGTTTCAGATACTGTCAGCTATGACTACAACTATGGGCAGGTAAATGCCTGGGACAGCCCCTTTGATTTTGAATATAAGCTTCAGATCCAGCGCAAAAGCCTTGCCACACATTTTACCGGTGCGTGCCGTGAGTTTTTCCCTGAATATGAGAATACCGTTGACTACTTCAAGGATGGAAGGACCATGTCCGCCATGGCAGATGTAAGGAAACAGCTTTTTACGCCAGGCATCTTCCCGTTGAACGACAGCGAAAACATTACTGGCAACAGTGAATACAATTTCAGGCTGTCCAGATGGAATTCCACTTCATCACCAAATTTTAAATGGAAGTTCCACTGGAAATCTTCGGAAGACAGTGGGGGTTTCATTCCCTATGTGCCAGGGGAAGGGTGCTTTCTTTACTTCAGAAATGAACTTAATCATATGGTCGACAGCTATACGGGGGAAGAAAAAAACTTGCTTGATGAAATGAAAATCGGGACTGTGGCAGGAGCCGGAACTGACTGCATCGGTTTTGCACAGCGGGCATTCAAATACAGAGGAAACAGATATAAGTGGACTTCTTCTTCTTCGATGCCATATGACAGGGCCGAAGGTAATCCAGATCCAGACAGCATTTCAAGAACGGAACATCAATTGGCATATCCGTGTTTTGAAAAGGATAATATAAACTGTCTTGAAGTGGTCGGGTGGCAGGATGTCTGTGATAAAAAGGTAAGGAGCGTCTCTTATTATGAAAATCTACCAACGGACCAGGACGACTTTGAAAAACCTGGGTCAGCGAATTTTGAGGAAATGAGAAAAAAATTCCTCTCTATTGTACCCGGGGATGTGATCACCTATGGATCAGATCTTCCGGGCGACAGGGAGAATGTATTGAGGTCCAGGGCTCATATTGGTGTCATAAATTATGTTGATTATGCTGCCATGAGGAATGCCATGTGTTATTACGATTTTTTCAAGGCAATGGAGGTAATTGAATCTGGATATGCTGGATTCATATTCAATGTTGCCAAGCGAAAAGCGTGTGATGGCAATTCTGAAAGCCACATGAAGTATGCCGGTGATGGAAAGTGTTCCAACTGGTATCAGAAAGAGGATGGAGGGTACCTTAGGATAAGGGCCTGGTCCATCCAGCGATTGGAGGTCGAATGATGAAAAAAGGGTTTATTGGTTTTGTTCTGTCGGCAATCTGTGCCGCCGCAGTTTTTGGTGGTGATTTCAAGTTCTGCCAGAATTTTCCGGTGGATGACAATCTGTTCTGGTATCCGGGATTTGTCCAGGGCAGTGCGTATGAGGATTGCCCTTATTTCTATCTCAGCATCATAGATTTCCGCATTAACCAGGAATACCTTGAGATTACGGTAAATCCAAACATTGATGACATAAATGCAAAAAAAAAGGAAATAAAACACCTCTGCTATAAAAAAACAGGCAGAAACTATGTTCCGTGTGAAAGGACTAAGGAATTTGAAGCATCTTTTGCAGGCGGAAAACCTGGTCACGCATATCAGTGGCATGATACTTTCCTCGAGAACATCGGTGGCAAGGAAAGAATTATCACAGAAGAAGAATATGAAGAAATCATGCAGATCGAAAGGCCAAAACTGAAGGTGGAAGGAAATACGGTCATAACATCTTCCGGATATTCATATAAAGTTGATTTCATAAATACTTCTAAGCATGGAATGGCTGACGGATATTCTCTTGGAAGGGATAAGGCAGGTCTTCTATACTACATCAGCGTCAGAAATGACGATGAATCAGATTATAAGAAAAACTATAAATTTGATGCCGTGCTGAAAATTGTCAATCCATATACAAAAAAAGGATGCTTCATAAACATCCCTAAAGGTCAGATCTATACCTTTATCAAACAATATAAGCCCTATGATGATTGCTCAACCGTGTATGTGGATTTCTATTCAGTTGATTACGATACAGGTGATGTGTATATGCTGAACTTGTCGGGAGACAACAAACGCTGGGAACTTAGCGTGGTGAAAAACATCTGGAAGGAAATGATCGGCGGCGATTATGAATGAGCAGATCTGGGGAATGGATTTCTATTCCTCAGAGGCCTCTTCGCTTTCTTCCTTCTTTTCAGGTGCGGGAGCAGGAGCCGGGGCTGCCTTCTTTATCTTTACACGAGGAGGGCGTTTTCTGTATTTTACGACATAATTTCCTGTCATCATGAATACAATTGAGAAAACTGCGATAAACAATACGCGCCAGTCGCAAAGAACTTTAATTGACAGTGACAGGAGTTCCATAGTGCTCATAAAGCCATTATCGGCTTGAAATTCAAGTTTCTTAAGGCTTCTCTTTACAATTGTTACTCTTAGCCTTAAAATATAACAATGGAATATAAGAAAAGCTCAGGAAATAAAAGCAACTTTGATATACTTGCTTCTGATCTTACGAAAAAAGAGAGGAAGGATTTTCTAAATAAAATCAATCCTGCAGACATAGAGATAAAAATTCCCACAGCAGAGGAATCCAAGGCAAAAATGGATGCCGAGGATGAAAGGGAACTTGCCGCCAATACAAAAAAGGGCCTTGAAAAGAAATTCAAGGAAGAACCTTTCCTCAGAAAAATTGTTGTCTGGGTAAAATCTCTCTTCCTTAATGTAAGCGTTGAGGAATTATATAACAATGCTGTCGTCAATGCCCTTGCGAAACAGGTGGATCGTGTATATCCGGGGCTGATGAACTACAGGCACAGATATTTTGCCAACAAAATGTATCTTCAGCTCTCTGATCTGAAAATAGCGCAGGATTTTTTCAAGGAAAAGATCACTCAGATGGATGGAGACAGCGGTGTTTTTTATTACCTTCTGGCAGAAACCCTGACACCTTCCTATGTGGAAGAAGCAAAAAAAATCTGCGATCCATTCCAGTTTTCTTTGGACAAGCCATTGGGACAGGATGCACGGACAACTCTTCTGAATAAGCTGGATGATAAACTTTCTGCGCTGCCACCTGATGTGAAAAACAAGATTTCTGAATTTGCCCAGTCTTTCGAATGGCTCAGAATGTTCTGCAAGATTCCTCTGGAATCCATGATGGGCAAATTTTCCATGTCCTCAGAAGGCAGATCCTGTCTCTTTGTTCAGGTTCGGCAGGATTTCAATGACATCGCAAAAATTATCGCGGCTCCAGTTTCATTCGCCGATGAATTTTTCAAAACTCTTTTTCTCTCTCTGGAAAATAGGGCTGACCTGTGGACTTCTTCCGCACTTTCCGTTGACCAGGAAGAGTTTATTAAGCAGATAGAATCCGCATCTTCGGAAGTTTCAAATATCAATATTTTTTCAAAAAATGTTCCTGTAAAGGTTTTGGGAAAAATCGTCCACGGAAATTCCCTCTATGTTCCCGAACTGTTTTCGCCAGGAGACAACTGGTTCCAGAAATTCAGGGAGACTTGGCGTACCGTTTTTGACAGAAGATGGCGTATCTGGAACAAGGAATTCAAAAAGGAAGAATTGAAAAAGAAATTGAAGATATTTTTCAGTCTCAATGACTTCCAGAAATTTCCATATCATCCGTGGAAAAAATATTCCCTGGAATTTCCTTTTGAATATGATCTGTCTCTTGGTTTTGTAAACTACTACATGAAGCAGGAATTCTCCAAGTATGCGTCTTTCCTCAATGTGGTGACTCTTGAAGGTGACTTCCAGATCAAGGAAAACCGTCACGAATTTTCCGACCTTGTGGCCGACTTCAACGGAATCATGGATTCCATCGACATACTGGTTCAGCAGGTTTCTGTAGGTGGTGAGTTTGGTGCTGAGTTTATGAGGTACGATGCTTCAATCAAGAACAAAAGCCACAGGGAAAAACTCCAGTCTGTGATTGATGACATCGAGGATGCCGCAGCAAAAGTTGTTGGAGTCTTCATGGATGCCTGCCACAAATCTGAAAATCTCATAAAGGCCATGCTTGGTGAACATACCACTGTTTATTATGGACCGCTCACCAACCTCAACAAGATCATGGGAAGAGACAACAGAGAATTCAGACAGGCTCTTGAAAAGTTCTCACACAGCGTAAAATATGCCGCTGAAATCATGACCGCCATTCGTGAAGTTGATACTTTTAAAATATGATTGATGTGATTCAAAGAAAATTCGTTCATGACGGGAAAGTTGTGGAAGATGGTCCCGTGTGGGGGATGACAAAACTTACAGACGGTTCCATGCGCTTTCGGTGGAATGAAAACAATGAAGTCAGGAATTCTTTTCTCGCTGAACTTTCCGGGCCGTCAAAAAAAACTGCCGCCGTTGAACTGATTCATTCAAGAATTGTCTATGACATTGATTCTCCTGAGCAGACGGAACTTAAGCAGGGCGACGGAATTTTAACCAGAAACAGAAATATTGTTCCTGTTGTGACGGTTGCCGACTGCATGCCTCTGTTCATCTATGATCTTTACAGCGGAACTTTTGGTGCCCTTCATTCCGGCTGGAAAGGAACGGGAATCTCAGGTGACGCAGTTTCCATGATCTGTGAAAAATACGGATCAAAGCCGCAGAACATTTGCGTTGCCATTGGTCCGCACATCGGCGACTGCTGCTACAACATCACCAAAGAACGTGCGGAATATTTTTGCGACAATTTTGGTTCCGCCTGTGTAAAAAAAATTGACGGCGACAACTGGGCTCTTTCACTTACCAGGGCAAATCTTTCGGTCCTTGAAAAATGCGGTGTTCCTGAGGGCAACATTACGGTGATGGACGAGTGCACATGCTGTCATAAGGAAAATGGCGAATTCAAATTCGGTTCCTTCAGAAGGCAGACTGCGGGGCTTCCTGATCAGATACCACTTGAGGAAAGGCTTAAAAAGTTTACCGTTCAGGCTGCATTTACAATCTGGAAATGAAAATTCAATTGTTTTAACTTGCATATTTATACATTAAAATGTATATTTATACATATATTCTTTATTTTTTATAGAGGCATTATTATGGCAAAGGTTACAGAAAAGGTTGCCGACAAGGCAAAGAAGACTGTTTCAAAAGCAAAGACAGCTGTAAAGACTGCTGCAAAGAAAACAACAAAGAAGTCAGGAAAGGACAAGGTTGTTCTCGCTTATTCAGGTGGACTTGATACAACTGTCATCATTCCATGGCTCAAGGAAAACTACGACTACGATGTAATCGCTGTTTGTATCGATGTAGGTCAGGGTGACAACTGGAAGGCAATCAAGAACCGTGCCCTCAAAACTGGAGCATCTGCATGTTATGTTGTAGACGCCCGTCAGGAATATATTGAAGAATACATCTGGCCTGCTCTCAAGGCTAATGCAATTTACGAAGATGAATATCTTCTCGGAACATCAACAGCCCGTCCACTTATCGGAAAGATTCTTGTTGAATATGCACGCCAGGAAGGAGCCGTTGCAATCTGTCACGGTGCAACAGGAAAGGGAAATGACCAGGTTCGCTTTGAGCTTGCAATCAAGGCATTTGCTCCAGACCTCAAGTGTATCGCTGCATGGCGTGATGACAAGTGGAACATGGACAGCCGCGAAGCAGAAATCAAGTACCTTGAAGACCGCGGACTTGAAGTTCCAATGAAGAAGGATCAGTCATACTCACGTGATGAGAACATCTGGCACCTTAGCCATGAAGGTCTTGAACTTGAGAAGACAGAGAACGAACCAAACTACAAGCACATGCTCAAGAACACAACAGTTCCGGAAGAAGCTCCTGCTGCAGGTGAATACGTTAAGATCGAATTTGAAAAGGGTATTCCAGTTGCTGTTAACGGCAAGAAAATGGACGCACTCAAGCTCCTTACAGAACTCAACAAGATCGGTGGACGCAATGGTATCGGACTCGTTGACATCTGTGAAAACCGCTGTGTAGGTATGAAGAGCCGTGGTGTTTACGAAACACCGGGTGGAGCAATCCTTTATGCCGCACACCGCATGATGAACCACCTTACACTTGACCGTGATACATATCACTACAAGCAGCAGCTTTCTGTTAAGATTGGTGAACTCATCTATGACGGAAAGGTATTTACAACTCTCTATGATTCATTGATGGCTTTCGTAGACAAGTCAGAAGAAACATGTACAGGTTGGGTTAAACTCAAGCTCATCAAGGGTGCAATCCGCGGTGCAGGTTCTGGTTCAAAGTACAGCCTCTACAACGAATCAATCGCTTCGTTTACAACTGGTGACCTCTACAACCACAAGGACGCAGAAGGCTTCATCACATTGTTCGGTCTCCCACTCCGTGTACGCGCCATGATGGAGCAGAGCGTAGGTGAAGGACAAGCAGTGTTGAAGTCAAAGAAGCTCAAGAAGAGACCAACAGAGTAAGAGATTACTCGGCGAGGGCGCGATCGAGTGAGCGCCCGTCCAAGCTCTGCGTGAGCCGCCCCTGCGGCGAACTGGCGTAGGTGAAGGACAAGCCGTGTTGAAATCAAAGAAGCTTAAGAAGAGACCAACAGAGTAATCTTCCGTTGCTTATAAAAAAAGAACACCCGTTTCGTTGTACGAAACGGGTGTTCTTTTTTTATCCTGATTTTATTAAGCACATTTGAGCGTCATTGGTGTATAGATGATTCCGTCTTCATTCTGCTCTCTGTCTGTGTCTTCAAATCCAAATCTGCGGTAAATGTCACGTGCATAGTGCGATGAGTTTACAGTGTACTCATTGCAGCAGGAACTGTCCTTCATGTGGTTGAAAAGCTGCCTTCCAACACCGTGCCCCTGAAACTTTGGAGATACAAAGAAAAGTGCTATGTGTTTTCCGCAGTCACGGGTTGCAATGATTCCAATGAGGATGTGTCCGACAAATGCGCCGTAGATTTCAAGGGATTCAATCCAGTTTCTGTCGCTGATGATTCTGTAAAACTGTTTGATTCCATCTTCTGAGTAAAATTCCGCTTCAGTTTCCATAAATGAATTCCAGACGATTTCAATGGCTTCATCATACTCATGGGGATCAAGACTTCTGATTGTCATTCCAATACCTCCTTGCTGTTTACTTTTGCGTTCATTGTATAGCAAACGGACTTCCGTAGTTCCGCCTGTGGAAAAAACTGCACTGATAACGGCAATATTGACAGCATGAAATGTCAGCTGAAAGGTACTATCTGTTAAACTTTGACATTGTTTTCACAATCACTTAATTCTGTTATTATATCGGCATGATTGGTATTGTAGATTACAACGCGGGAAACATTACAAGTGTTGAACATGCCCTTGGATATCTCAAGGCTGACTATGTTCTTTCAAAGGATCCTGCTGAACTCAAAAACGCAGATAAAATTGTTTTTCCTGGTGTAGGTGATGCCGCCTATGCCATGGAACAGCTTAAGGCAACAGGTTTTGATTCTTTCCTGAAAGAATTCCATGCAAGCGGAAAACCGATGATTGGAATATGCCTTGGAAGTCAGATTGTATTTGACTATTCCGAAGAAGGTTCTGTTGACTGTCTTGGACTTATCGGTGGAAAGATTCGTCACTTTTCTGATCTGTGGAAGGAACGTGTTGGCTCAGAAGGAAACATGAAGGTGCTTCCAAAAGTTCCACATATGGGATGGAATGATGTTGAAATCTGCAATGGCGGCTCAAGGCTTCTTGAAGGTGTTTCAAATCACAGTGATTTTTATTTCGTCCATTCCTACGTAATCCAGCCGGAAGATCCGTCGGTAATCAAAGGATATGCAGACTACGGAATGATGGTTCCGTCCATTGTTGAAAAAGACAATCTTACTGTGTTCCAGTTCCATCCTGAAAAATCGGGAAAAGCTGGACTTAAGATCCTTGAAAACTTTGTGAATCTATAGGAGCCGTTGTATGCTGAAGAAAAGAAGGCGATTATGTGGACATCAAACGAAACCTGTCGAATTGCCTCCGGGCTATGTACGAGTCCAGAGAGGGCACGCTGCAGGAATTTGCGGATGAACTGAATATCCCCCGGAGCACACTGCAGTCCATTCTGGCAGAGGGGAACACGACCATGGAAACACTGATGCGCATTTCCGAGAGCACGGAGATCCCGCCGGAGCTTCTTCTGGCCGATGACACGATGCCGGGAAAGATCAGTGTTGCCCGCTGGCTCCTCCGGGGACTGAACCGTTTTGATTCCATGACAGCGCCGAAACAGCAGGTCCTTGCAGATCATATCAACGGAATTCTGGAGGTGGTAGTCGATGACGGAGCT
>CALELJ010000306.1 GCA_937902445.1 uncultured Treponema sp.
ATCATACCCGAAAGGAACAGGGCAATGATGCTGTCTTTGGAATGGAGAAGCTGTTCGTCACAGATTTCCTTAATGTTGTTTTCACAGTTTTCTGTGCGTGCCTGATCGATGATTTCAAAAAGCTCATTGAGGTTTGTCTCAGTGAAATTTGCGATGAGTGCGCGTGTCCATGTTTCAGTCTTAAGTTTTTCGCGAACTGAATTTTCAAGTGTTTCAGACATAGTCTTGCTCCTATATAAATTGGGTTCTCCCCATTATTTTACAAAAAGTTCATATATTTCCGGAAAGCTGAGTTTCAGTTTCAGCATTATCTCATTGATCTTTGAAACATTGTCCTTTGTAAGGACGTAGTAGTCGATGAGCCAGAAATAAAGGTTGATGAGGTGCGGTTCCAGAAGTTCCCTGTTTTTTACGGGGTCCTTCAGTTCTCCTTCCCTCGAATATATTTCCTGCTTCAGTTTAAGCACTTCCTGGGACCTTAGGGGCCGCTTCACGTTGAAGATTCCCAGAATCACACCGTACACCGGAATCCACTCAAGGAGGGCAGCTCCCGTGTAACCGGCGTCTTCAACTTTCTCCACAAGGACCCTGATGAGAGGGGAGTCGAGAAAGGAAAGGTCTATCTTCTGGGCATCCATATAGAAGGCTTCCCTGAAAAGCATCTTTGCGTTCTTTGTCTCGCCGTAGAAGGCATAGCAGTCAGCCATCTCCGCAAGAACCTGGGACTGGCCTCCCATTAGAGTATTTGACTCTGTAAGGAATCTCAGCGCCATTTCGTAGGATCCAAGTTTCTTGTAGCACAATCCTGTTTTTCTGAGGATTTCCGCCTTGAATTTAGGATCCTTTTCATCGTTTGCCCTACTGTAGCACTCAAGGGCCTTTGAAAAAATGCCTTTCTTGAATGAATAGCAGATTTTTTCGCAGTCAGGGGCGGCCAGTTCAATGAGGACCTGGAATTTCTTCCACTGTCCGAGAAGCCATTCACCCTGTTCAAAAAAAGAAAGCTGGTTCATGTTGTCATTTGTACAGTCTTTCCAGAAATCACAGCATCTGATGGCGTAAACAAGCCTTTTGTCATCCAGTTCACATGCAAGAATGTCCTTGAGAAGTTCAAGAGACTGTTTGAAATTGCAGTTTTCGATGAGTTTCAGAGCCTCATTCAAGGCATTGTCAGACCGGATGCTCATATTGTACCATTATATAAATTGTATGGAATATGTCAATATGTGTTAAAAAAGGGCAAAGTTTATAATGTATTTCAATTTGTTTGTCAATAGTTTTGTGAAAAAGAATTTTTTGTAATGGATTGCCCCGGAATTTTCCCGGCTGGAAGGAGTTCCGGCTGTCCCTGTATGGATATCCAGCTGAAAATGCCGGAAACTTTAGGAATTTGGCGGTTTTCTATGGGTGAATTCATGGAATTTGACTTGACCATCTGTCCATAAATTTGATAAAGTCGTACCCTGTAGAAACCTTCAAGGATCGCTACTCCTTGGGGTCAAATTTATTTTAGAGGTAATAAAATGTACGCAATTGTTGAATTTAAAGGCAATCAGTACAAGGCAGAAAAGGACGCTGTTCTTGATGTAGCACATCTCGATGCTAAGGCTGGAGAGACTGTTACAATCGACACTGTTCTTATGACAAGCGATGGTGCTAAAGTTTCTGTCGGTACACCTTATGTAAAAGGTGCAAAAGTTGTTGTAGAAGTTGGCGAATCATTTAAGGATGACAAGGTGCTTGTTTTCAAGTACAAGTCAAAGAAAGATTATCACCGCTTCCATGGTCACCGCGAACAGTACACAAAGGTAACTGTTAAGGATGTGGTTTTAGCATAAGTTGACAACTGTTGAATTGGTCTGTGACGTGGAAGGATGCATCAGGTGCTGTAAGGCTTCTGGACATGCGGATTTCAGTCACAAGGGTGGCGACATAGTCTGTGCTGCGGAATCCATTCTGTTCAACACGGTTTTGGAGCTGCTGGCTGGGACCGACGGGGTTGTGCTCGAAACTGACAAATCTTCCCGCGGAAATCTCGCATTCAGTGTGGAAGATAAGGGTTCCGGTAATACGGAACGCTTGAAGTGCATGGCAGATTTTTTAAGGTGCGGGCTCAGGTCCATATCCGAACAATATCCTGAACATGTTCTCCTGCGGGAAAAAACTGAAGACTAGTCCGTTATTCTGTAACGGCGGAGGATTAAAATGGGACGTACTAAAGGTGGAAGCGGTGCTAAAAACGGCCGCGATTCAAACCCTAAACACTTGGGCGTTAAAAGATTCAGTGGTGAAACTGTAACAGCTGGTTCTATCATCGTTAGACAGCGTGGTACTCGTGTTCACCCGGGCAACAATGTTATGCGCGGTGGCGATGACACATTGTTCGCTACAGTTGACGGTGTTGTAAAGTTCGGCGAAAGAATGAACCGCAAGTTCGTTTCTGTTGAACCAACAGCTGCTAACTAAGTTTCTGATAACAGAACAACTAATGCCCGGCTAGATGTTTCTCTTGCCGGGTCTTTTTTTTATGGGGCTGTCGCTGGACGTACTTTTAGGACATGCCCATCGGGAAGGATTTTTTTTATGATTCAATTTGCAGACGAGGCAACCATCAGAGTTCAGTCTGGAAAGGGCGGAAACGGATGTGCATCATTCCGCCGTGAAAAGTATATTCCAAACGGAGGCCCTAACGGTGGTGACGGCGGACGTGGTGGAGATATCATATTCTGTGTCAAGAAAAACTTGAGGACTCTCGCTCACTTGAGGTTTCATCCTGTCCTCAAGGCACAGAATGGCAGTGACGGACAGAGCTGGGGCAAGTACGGAAAGGACGGCGAGGACAAGGTGATTCCTGTTCCTCCTGGAACGACAATCCGTGACATTGAGACCGGCGAAATAATCATCGATTTCCCTACAGACAGCGAGGAGCAGCAGTTTACGTTCCTCAGGGGTGGTAACGGCGGCTGGGGCAACATCCACTTCAAGTCAAGTACAAATCAGGCACCTCGCCGTGCAAACAAAGGTGAACCTGGGGAAGTCAGGGAGCTTCGTGTGGAGCTTTCCGTAATGGCGGACATCGGTCTTGTAGGCTTTCCTAATGCTGGAAAATCAAGCCTTCTTGATCTTTTTACAAACGCAAGGCCTAAGATTGCGCCATATCCATTTACGACAAAAATTCCTAATCTTGGTGTCCTCCATGTGGACACGGATACGGATCTTATAATTGCGGACATTCCTGGTATCATTGAGGGTGCTTCGGAAGGCGCGGGGCTTGGCATCCGCTTTTTGAAGCATATTGCCCGTACGGCTGGTCTTGTATTCATTGTTGATGCCAGCGATGAAGAAAGTTTGACAGCCTATCAGAAACTTTCGGTAGAACTTGCTAATTTTTCTAAGGAACTTGCGACAAAACCGCGCATTTTAATCTGCAACAAGCTTGATCTTGAAGGCGCAAAAGAGCGTTTTGAACAGATTAAGGCAGACAATCCGAATGAAACCGTTCTTGGAATGTCTGTTTTTGCACGTACCGGCATGGACGAAGTTCGCCGTTCGATTATTGCGCTGGTTGACGCCGTTGATAACGCTTCTGAAATGGGCGCAAAAGCCAGTAAAAAGGCGCGCAATACCAACGTAATTGCAGAAAAAAATGCAAAAAGCGATTTTATGGCAAGCCGTTCCGACTGCGACGTTGCAGAAATTCAGTATCCGGGCGAGTAAAACGGTAAAATCGTGAAAATTGCACTTTTGGGCGGTTCTTTCAATCCGCCGCATACAGGTCATTTGTCGCTTGCTGAAGACGTGCGCCTGGCACTGGGCTATGATAAAGTTTTTTTTGTGCCGGTAAATATTGCGCCGCATAAAAAAATGGCAATTGGCGCCGGCGATCAGGACAGAATAAATATGCTTCAGCTTGCCATTGCCGGCAACGATGGATTTGGTCTGGAGCTTTGCGAGCTGAACCGCGGCGGCGTTTCGTACACGATTGATACAATTCGTTATCTTACAAAGTTTTACGGCAACCAGCTCAGTGAAAAAATCGGTTTCATTCTTGGCGACGACTTGGTTGCCGGTTTTTCTTCCTGGCGCTGTGCCGCAGACCTTGCAGAAGAAGCCAATTTGATTTTGGTACGCCGCAATTTTGGCGCAGCCGAAGAAATCGATTTTCCGTTCAGGCATATTGAAGTTGAAACTACGGTGCTGCCGATTGCGTCTTCTTCAATACGGCAAAAAATTGCCGGTGGCGAAGGCTGGCGTTATCTTGTTCCAAACGGGGTTTACGAGTATATTACAGAAAGAAAAAGAGTCACAACTGAAAATTGATGAACTGACCAATACAATAAATGAT
>CALELJ010000307.1 GCA_937902445.1 uncultured Treponema sp.
GTGTGAAAGTAAGGTTTTCTTCTGTTTTCTCAAAGCCTGCAAAGTGACCTGCCTTTGTCCACCAGTCTGAAATCGGGTTGACCATGAGGTTCTGGGTGCTGTCTGCGTCTTCAAGGATTGCGGCTATCTGGGCTTCCCTGCGGCTGAGAACATCGCTTCTGATTTTACCTTCGTACCCCTGTTCCGTCGGAGTGTAGAAAACCCTTCCCATGAGAGCATCAGGCAGATACTGCTGTGCAACCCAATGGTCGCGGTAGGCATGTGGATAAAGATATCCCTTTCCGTGACCGAATCCTTCAGCATCTCGGCTGTTGTCCCTCAGATGGTTTGGAACTTCAACATCTTCTTTTTCCACTGCGGACATGGCGTCAAAAAATGCCATGCTGGAATTTGATTTAGGGGCTGTGGCAAGGTAAAGTGCTGCGTGTGCAAGAAAATAATTCCCTTCAGGAAAACCGACTCTGTCAAAGGCGGCGGCACAACTTTCAACAACCTGTATCGCCATTGGATCTGCAAGACCTGTATCCTCACAGCTTGATATGAGCATGCGTCTGAAAATGAAGTGAGGATCTTCTCCAGCCTTTACCATTCTTGCAAG
The DNA here is from genome assembly GCA_937902445.1 of uncultured Treponema sp. Classification (GTDB taxonomy): domain Bacteria; phylum Spirochaetota; class Spirochaetia; order Treponematales; family Treponemataceae; genus Treponema_D. The sequence continues at coordinate 599 of CALELJ010000307.1, forward strand.
CCAGTAGCATGCTGCGTCAGGATCCCTTCCGCGAAGGCTTTTTATGAATGCACTGATGATGTCATAATGGTAATCGCCGTCCCTGTCGTAGAGGACAACTTTTTTCTGGATGCTTTCCTCGCAGGCTTCCTTTGAGATGTAGATTTCTGTTCCCGGCATCGGAGGCCATGTCTGTGGAGTTGTTTCAACTGCCAGCTCAAGTGCGTTCAAAAGGGAACGGCAGTCTCCGTTGGCAGTTTCTACAAGATGTTCCAGTGCTCCTTCCTCGAATTGAACTTTCCATTTTCCATAACCGCGGTCAGTGTCGGAAAGTGCCTGTTTTGCGGCGTAGAAAAGATCGTCTTTTTCCAGAGGCTTGAGCTGGAAGACACGGCTGCGGCTTACAAGGGCCTTGTTTACTTCAAAGAAAGGATTTTCAGTCGTTGCTCCGATAAGGATTATCGTTCCGTTTTCGACCCATGGCAAAAGTGCATCCTGCTGGCTTTTGTTCCAGCGGTGAACTTCATCTACAAAAAGGATGGTTTTCCTTCCGTAAAGATTTTTCTTGTCCTCTGCTTCCTTTATGGCGTCACGGATGTTGGCAACCCCTGTGAGTACTGCGTTCAGTGTTATGAAGTGGGAGCTTGTATGATTTGCTATTACACGGGCTAATGTTGTCTTTCCCGTGCCTGGCGGTCCATAGAAAATTACGGATGTCAGCTGGTCTGCCTGAATCGCGCGGCGCAGAAGCCTGCCTTTCCCGACAATATGACTTTGACCTATGTATTCATCAAGAGAACGAGGCCTCATGCGGGATGCAAGAGGCTCATGTGAATTGTTTTTTGTCTGGAAAAGCTCATCCATGAAAGTGTCTTTTTATTTTGTAAAGTCCCAGTCTCCGTTCTTTGGATAGTAGGCGTAAAGTCCTACCAGGTCATAGGAGTCTGTGCTGGATGAGATGGAACCGTAGATTGTTGAAGCTGCGTACATGTCTGTCATGGACTCGTTCAATGTTGGATCAAGAACATAGACCATATAGACATGTTCTGAAATTACGCTTCCTCCGTTGTTTGAGAAACTTTTTGTTTCGACAGGAACTCCAGTGGCTTCGTCAAGAAGCATGTGCTCAAGACCTCTTGAAGTACCAAAGAGGAGGTAATCTTTTGTGACTGCAATTGAATAGATGAAGTGGTCTGTCTTCTTCTTTGTGAATGATCCTGCCACTCCCGGCGTTGCAGAATAGTATATGCATGTGTCAGATGAAATGTAGTTTGAAGATCCCCTTGTGTAGGACGGTCCGTAGTAGAGGAACTTGTCGTTGGCTGCCATTGCATAATATTTTGAGAAGTAGTCGGTTCCGTTGAAATTCACGCAGTTGGTGATCTCATTTTTTTCGCTGTCAATGGAATTCGATCCACTGATGGAAACAAGGGATGGTGTCTCCGTTCCGTTCAGCTTGTAAATCTCGTAGTCGTAGGAACCCACGCTTCTGATTTTTATGTAGGCAGCTCCAGATGTCTTTGACTTGTTGTCGAAGATGATTTTCTGGACACCGTATTTTTCAGACGGATTTATGGCTGAGACATCGACTGGTTTCCAGTCAATGTTTGTGAATGGAGAATCTATCTGGGCTGCATAGACCTTTACTGTGTCAGGAGTGTTGTTTCCGTCTTCTCCTTCGTCCCATGTGATTGAAAGTGAGTAAAGGAATTTTCCATCGGAAGCAAGGAATGGTGCTACAGCCGGAACTCTGAAATCGCTTTTGCTTCCCTGTGGCTTGTTTACCTGCCTCCATCCATTTTTTCTGCCGTTGAGTGTTGAAGACTGAACTGATTCCTTTGCAAAAATATCTCCGCGGGAAAGGAAAAGGTAGCCGCCGCACTCAGTGATGCTGTTGACGTCTCCGTTAAGACCGTCTTTGCTGATCTTTACTTCTCTTTCGATAAGCTCGTAGATGTTGTCGTGGCATGAAGAAAGAAAAACAGAGGAAAGGGCTGCCGCAAGGAAAACGTAAATTGTCTTTTTGAATTTCATATCAACCTTCCTTTTAGAACATGTAGCGGGCAACAAGATCTATTGTCCAGAAATGTCCGAACCTGTTTTTTGCACCGCTGTCATACAATGAGTTGAACTGTGGAAGGAAAAGGTATGCTGTTTCAAGTCCAGCTGTCCAGCTTTCCGTGATTCTGAAATGAACTCCGCCCTGTGGTTTTATGGCAAGTCCAGGGAAGTAGTTTTTTCCGTTGTAGGATTCCCATGCGATTCCGGCTCCCAGTGAGAGAGGAAATGAGAATCTCTTAAAGGAAGGTTCAAATGTCGTTGTGAAAAGGATAGGAACCGTGTTGAAGGAATGGCTTCCGACTGTAAGGTTGAATCCGAATCCAAGGTCGACACCGATCGCAACTTTTTCAGAGATGAAACTGTGGTAGCCCAATGTTCCTGCGCCACCAATCTTGAGTTTCGAAGATCCGTCGATGACACTGCCAAAGTCAGGAAAGTTCAGCGGAAAATTTGCGCCAAGGGCAATCCTGATGTACTGGTCTCCGCTGAGTGTCATTCCGTAGTTGAAGTCAATGTTGCCTTCCTCGTACTCATCGTCGTCATCAGTATTCTGTGTGTATTTGATTCCTGGTAATGTTGCCTGGGCTGCGGCAAAGGAAATTGCCATTGTGAATACAGCCAGTAGAGTTGCCAAACGTTTCATAATTGTTCCTGTTTAATAATGTCTGCTATGGTAATTTGTCTTGATTTCTTATAAACTTTCGCAGAATTATAGAGACTTTGTTCTCTTTATTCAACTAAATAAACTAACTGGCGGAGGATAGGTTACATGAGCGCAGTGATTATCGATGGAAAACAGATTGCATCAGAAGTTAAGGCTGATGTCGCAAAGAAAGTTGAAGGTCTTAAGGCTAAAGGAATTACGCCATGCCTAGCTGTTGTTCTCGTAGGCGACAATCCGGCCAGCGTAAGTTATGTTACGGGCAAAAGAAAGGCTCTTGAAGAAGCCGGAATGGCAGACAGAAGTGTAGTGCTTCCAACTGATACCAGTGAAGAAGATGTTCTTAAGCTTATCGATGAACTGAATCACGATAAATCTGTACACGGTATTTTAGTACAGTTACCTCTCCCTAAGCATATCGATGAAAAGAAAGTTACAAACGCCATTGTTCCAGAAAAGGATGTTGACGGTTTCCACCCTGTAAATGTGGGCAAGCTTGTTACTGGAGAAAAGGGATTCCTTCCATGTACACCAAACGGAATTACAGTTTTATTGAAGAAAATGGGCGTTGAGACAAGCGGAAAGAATGTTGTCGTCGTTGGACGTTCGAATATCGTAGGAAAGCCTATGGCACTCCTCATGATCCGCAAGGAATTCAATTCAACTGTAACAATCTGCCACACAGGTACAAAAAATCTTGCAGACTATACAAAAAACGCGGATATCCTCATTGTCGCTTCAGGTCATCCGTCGACAGTTACAGGCGACATGATCAAGGAAGGTGCCTGCGTTATCGATGTAGGCGTAAACAGAATTCCTGACAGCACAAAGAAGAGCGGATTCCGTCTTGTTGGCGACGTTGAATTTGAAAGCGCAAAGGAAAAGGCAAGCTTCATTACACCTGTTCCGGGCGGAGTTGGTCCTATGACAATCGCAATGCTCATTTACAATACCCTTGAGTCTGCGGAAAATAATTTATAATTATGAATTATGAATTATGAATTGTACTATGATTGATATTCAGAATAGTGTTGATGAAAGAGAAGTTCCTCTTAAGAAGGTTGGGGTACGCAATGTGGAATATCCGGTGGCGGTTCTGGACAAGAAGCATAAGGTTCAGAATACGACTGCTGTTGTGGATTTGTTTGTAAATCTTCCGCATCATTTCAAGGGAACCCATATGAGCCGTTTCATTGAGGTTTTCCATAAGTACCGTGAAGAGCCAAGAACTGGAATGACGTCACCATCGTATGCGATCCCAATGATTATGGAACCGTGCTTGAGGAAATCCGCACCAAGCTGGAGGCTGAAAAATCCTTTGGCAAGATTTCCTTTCCATATTATATAGAAAAGGAAGCTCCTGTTTCCCATTCAAAAGGAATCATAAAATATACCTGCACCTATGAGGCGGAAGTTTCGGAATCAGAAAAGAAATTCTATCTTGAAGTGAAGGTGCCGGTCACAACCTTGTGTCCATGTTCAAAGGCAATTTCAGAATACGGTGCCCACAATCAGCGTGGAACTGTAACTGTTAAAATTCTCTATAAGGATTTTTTCTGGCTTGAGGATCTCATAGAGGTTGTTGAGAGTTCCGCATCTTCTCCACTGTATTCTGTGCTTAAACGACAGGATGAAAAATATGTTACCGAGCATGCCTACGACAATCCACGCTTTGTTGAGGATGTTGTTCGCGAAGTTTACATTGCACTGAAGGATTTTGAAGGCGGCGGAAAATTCAGCTGGTTTAGTGTGGAAGCAGAAAACGAAGAAAGCATCCATGCCCACAACGCCTATGCATATACGGAATACAATTTATAATTATGAATTAAGAATTATGAATTATGAATTATGAATTGCTCTAAGTTGGTATTTTCTTATTGATTTGTTTATCTTTTGTTTGATGAAAGATAATAACATTGTAGTAATGAAGAGCAGGGATTTTGCTATTAAGATTATTCGATTATATCAGTTTTTGACTTCTGAAAAGAAAGAATATGTTTTATCGAAGCAAATCCTTAGAAGCGGAACGAGCATTGGTGCAAATGTAAAAGAAGCTATAAGAGGTCAAAGCAAGGCTGATTTTTATGCTAAACTGTGCATTTCTCTAAAGGAGTCAAGTGAAACTGAATATTGGCTTGATTTGCTGCATGAAACAAAATTTATTAATGATGAATTGTTTCAAAGTCTGTTCTCTGATAATATTGAATTGACAAAAATTCTTACTGCAATATTAAAAACAAGGAGAAATAATTCATAATTATGAATTATGAATTATGAATTATAATGACTTACTTTATAGAAAACTACGGCTGCGAAATGAACATTGCGGAATCTGCGGCTGTTGAACAGATTTTGATCAAGCGCGGATGGACAAAGGCGGAAGATGTTCAGCTGGCGGATTTTGTTGTTATAAATACTTGTTCCGTTCGTGGAAGTGCGGAAGAAAGAATCTTCGGTCGTCTTGGTTTCTTTACGGGGCTTAAGAAAGTCCGTGTCCTTGCAAAGGATGCCAAGAGACGCAATATGGAAGTTGCCGCAGACTATGTTGCAAAAAACGGACCAAAGCCTTTGACTGTTGTTGTTATGGGATGTATGGCGGAACGACTTTTGCACGACCTTCAGAAAATGTGGCCTGTTGTTGATTACGTTGTCGGAACTTTCGGCAAGGAAAAATTCCATGAAATAATTCCGGCTGTAGAAAAAAACATCAAGTATGAAATGGGCGATGTGGAGCCGGTCTATAGATTTGCGGAAAGCTACTATGAAGAAAACGCCTTCAGTACTTTTGTTCCCATCATGCACGGCTGCAACAATTTCTGTACTTACTGCATCGTTCCCTATTTGCGCGGAAGGGAAACAAGCCGTCCTGTGGCAGACATCCTCCATGAGCTTGATATTCTGACTGAACGCAAGGTCCGCGAAATCTGCCTCCTTGGTCAGAATGTAAACAGCTACAACGATAATGGAACAAAATTTCCTGAGCTTTTGAAAATCATAAGCCGCCATCTTGATGAAACGAAATCTACAATTGAATGGATCCGTTTTGAATCAAGCCATCCAAAGGATTTGAGCGATGAACTTATCGAAGTGATCAGAACCGATAGAAAAATCTGCCGCGGAATCCACCTTGCGGTTCAGCATGGCTCAAGCGAAGTTCTCCGCCGCATGAACAGAAAATACACTAGGGAAGACTATCTTGGCCTCATTGCAAAACTCAGAAAAGCAGTTCCTGATGTTGAGCTTACGACGGACATAATGCTTGGGTTCCCTGGTGAGACCGGCGAAGAATTTGAAGAAGCCTATTCCCTCATGAAGGAAGTTGAATATGAAAGCGCCTTCATGTACTACTACAATCCGCGCGAAGGAACTCCGGCAGAAAAAATGGAAAACCAGATTCCTCTTGAAGTAAAAAAAGAAAGGCTTCAGAAGATCATCAACCTTCAGCTGGAGATTACCCAGAAAGTGATGAAGCGTCGTGTAGGGCAGACAATCAAGGTTCTTGCCGACATTGTTTCAAAGGATGACCAGAACGAGCTTCTTGGCAAGACGGAACAGAACGAACGTGTAGCTTTCCGCGCAGATCCAAAAATCATCGGATCTTTTGTAACTGTTCATCTGGACAGTCTGAACGGAAACACGTTTAAAGGAACTTTGGTTTAAGTTTTTCTTGAATTGATTGCCTGGGATAACTTAGACAACTTTCTTTACATTATGTAAATCATAGTGTAAACTTAAGTCATGAAAGAAATCTTAAAATATCTTAGGCAGCTCAATTCTTATTCTCAGGAACAGATTGCACAAAAGCTTGGAATCTCCAGGCAGTCCTACATTAAATATGAAAATGGTTCTGTAGTTCCCAATAACTCAACTGTTCATCATCTTGCTGCCATTTATGGGGTTGGCGAAGATTTTATCCGGCAGAATAGGATTCCGTCACCGCAGGGAGAGAGCAGGAACAATTCCGCTTACGAAATAAACGAAAAAAATATGGAGGTTGCATCTCCTGAATATGTAATGAAGGCTCCTGTGCAGCAAGCCCGGCAGACTTATGAAGGTGTTTTCGACGGAACCTGTGTCCGCGTCCTAGGTGATCATAATTTCACGAAGGGGCAGAAAATAATCATGTGGGAAGAGAATGAAGAAGAAGCAGATGAGCGAAGGCAGAAGGCCTGGGAGACGATTTTAAGCATGAGAAAATCTGTTCCCAATGATTTTGACTATAAAAAAGAACTTCTGGAGGCTTTGGATGAAAAATATAACAGTACTCATTGATACAAATATTTTCATTGATGTTCTTCAAGATAGGATTCCTTTTACAGATAATTCACAGGCTGTGATAGGCCTTGTAACGCAGAAAAAAATAAAAGGTGCTGTGGCTGCTCATTCCATTACAAACTTATGGTACATTTTGAGAAAAACCCATTCTGATGAAGAGCGCAGAAACTATCTCCTTTCCCTCTTTGAATTATTTGATGTGGTTTCAATAGACAAAAATAGATTGGTTACGGCTTTGGAAAATTTCAGCTTTAGGGATTTTGAAGACTGCCTCCAGGATGAATGTGCCTGCGCCATAAATGCCGACTACATCATCACAAGAAATACAAAGGATTTTGAAAGTTCAATCGTAAAGGCCCTTACACCGGAAGAATTTCTAAAAATAGCTTAACTGGCCGGGGACATTGAGATCCGCATAATCGACTTAATCAGATAATTCTGCTATAATCTTGCAACATTATTTCAATATTAAGGAAGATAATATGACATTCTATGAAGAACTTCAGTGGCGCGGACTCGTAAAAGATGTTGCCGGCGAAGACATTGCAGATAAGCTTAACAACGAAAAGGTTACTTTTTACTGGGGAACAGACCCGACAGCAGACAGCCTTCATCTTGGTCACTATTCTTCACTTGTAACGGCAAAACGTCTTGCTCGTGCAGGACATCATCCAATCCTCCTTTGCGGTGGAGCTACTGGTCTTATCGGTGATCCACGCCCAACAGCAGAGCGTGAAATCATGGCAAAGGAACGCCTTGAAAAAAATCTTGCCGGCATCAAGGCACAGGTTGACCGCATCTTCGAAGGTAAGGCAGAAATCGTAAACAACTACGACTGGACAAAGGACTATACATTCCTTGAATTCCTCCGCGACATAGGTAAGTACATCAACGTAAGCTATATGCTTGGAAAGGACATCATCGCCCGCCGTCTTGAAACTGGTATCACATTCGCTGAATTCTCATACACACTTTTGCAGGGCTATGACTTCCTCCATCTGTTCCGCACAAAGAACTGCATCATGCAGTGTGAAGGTGCCGACCAGTGGGGCAACATCACTACAGGTCTTGAACTTATCCGCAAAATCGAAGGAAAGGAAGCATACGGATTTACAATGCCTCTGGTTCTGGACAAGTACGGCAACAAGTTCGGTAAGTCTGCCGGCAACGCACTCTGGCTTGACATCAACAAGACTTCAAGCTACGAACTTTACCAGTACCTTGTAAACGTTGACGACAGCATGGTAATCGACTACCTCAAGATCTTTACATTCCTTTCAAAGGAACAGATTGAAGAACTTGAAGCAAAGAACAAGGAACACCCAGAACTTCGTGAAGCTCACAAGGCTCTTGCCCGCGAAATCATCACAGACCTTCATGGTGCTGCTGAATTCGACAAGGCAGTTGATATTTCTGCAAAGCTTTTCAGCGGCGACCTTAAGTCTCTTTCTCTCAAGGACATTGAAATCGGTTTCCGTGATGTTCCGACTGTTGAACTCAAGGAAGAAGGAAAGGCCATCATCGACGTTCTCGTAGAAAACAAGATCTGCGGAAGCAAAAGAGAAGCCCGTGAATTCTTTGCACAGGGATCAATCACATGCAACGGTGAAAAGATTTCAGATGAAAATACACCTGTAACAAAGGCAATGGCAATCGAAGAAAAGGTTATCGTTGTCCGCCGCGGTAAGAAAAAGAATTACATCCTTAAGTTCTAGATTGAAATTTGCCAAATGGCAGATTGTGCATTAAAATTATAGTGCTACATATTAATGAAGGGGTATAAATTATGAATTTTATTTTCTTAGGACCACCAGGAGCTGGAAAGGGTACACTTGCTGCACAGGTTGCAGAAGAATACAAGATTCCTCAGATTTCTACTGGTGATATTTTCCGTGAAAACATCAAGAATGAAACAGAACTTGGAAAGAAAGTAAAGGCAATCATGGATGCCGGCGGACTCGTTGGTGATGATGTCGTTCAGGAATTCAGATTCTTCCGAACGGCCATATTCTGAGATGATGTCCACCATCTTCGCCATCCTGTCCGCTGATACGGTCTGAATATCCTTTGTGTCCAGTCCTTTGATTGCATTGACTCTGTTGGCCGCAAAGAAAAGAAGGGCATAGTGATATTCCATCCGAACGCTGTAGTAGTCCATATCGCGGGAATCCTCATTGACTGCAGCAATAGCACAACATCCGAGAAAATATGATGGCGCATCCGAGGACAAGGCGAAGCCCTGCTTCTGGGCCAGGGTGCGGTGCAGCATAGAAACCTGCCAGGGCTCCGCAAATCTCAGGATCACCTTGGGCGGCTGAGGAGACTTGATGACACTCGTGTCGTAAACCATCTCCCTGATAAACTTTGCCTTAGCCTCCCTTTCATTGAACCTGTCTTCCACCTCATCGTCTTCCACGACCTCAAAATCGGCCAGCCAGTCGATGTCGGTATTGTACTCCCCTCCTTCAAGATACCTGTACGAACCTAATTCCACATCCTCATATCCGCTTCTGACCAGGAATCCGTACTCTGTAAACCATGTGTTAGGCCGTGATCCGCTCTTCGGGAAAAGGAGTTTTGCTGCCATCCTGGAATAATCCCCATGCTCGTCGTCCTTCCAGAATCTGTTATAAAGATAATCAAG
>CALELJ010000308.1 GCA_937902445.1 uncultured Treponema sp.
TTAAAACAGGATTTTTTGTATCAAATTTTTCAAGAAATTTTATTCCACATTCTTTGACTGCTCACGGATGTTTTCCAGGGCATCCTTTGCTGCTATGACTCTGGCTCCAACTTCTGTAAACTGATTTTTGCTTCCAATGGTATTGATTTCGCGGTTTGCTTCCTGGCAGATAAAATCAAGTTTTTTTCCCGGAACCGGATTATTATCAATTTCATCCCTCATTGCCTTCAAGTGACTTTGAAGACGGATGATTTCTTCATTGATTGTATATTTGACAAGCATGGCGGCTGTTTCCGTCATGATGCGGTTTTCATCAACCTTGTCCTCAAGGAGTTCATGGAACCTGGAATAAAGCTGATCACGGAATTTCTGTTCCATCTGTGGCTGCCATTCCCTGAAAAATTCGGAACAAGACTCAAGCACTGTAATCTTATCAAGAAGATCTTTTTTGAGGTTCTCACCTTCTCTTTTTCTATCCTGAACAAACTGATCAAAAACCTGGCTGAAAACAATCTCAATCTTTTTCCAGTATTCTTCAGCATCATACTGATGGTTAATATTGAGAACCCCTTCCTGGTTAATTATCAATGACAGCGGAATGTCTTCAGTTTTTTTGCCGATGGCATTTGCAACAGAAAGAATCGCATCATAATACATTTTTGCTGCGGAAGCATCGGCTGTTACGACTGCATTTGAATTGTTGTCTTTCACACGAATTGTAAGGTCTACCTTTCCGCGCACAATTTTCTCACTGACCAGTTTTCTGATTCTTGCTTCAAGTGGATTTAAAAATGATGGTATGTTTATAAAAAGATCAAGAAAGCGGGCGTTTACAGATTTTATTTCAACACTGATCTGTGTATCCTCAATGATTTCTTCCTTGAAACCATAACCAGTCATGCTGTTCATTAAATATCCCCCAAAAAATGTTGTAATTAATAATATCACAAAATTGAGGTTATTGAATAGCACAGTGAAATTTGCAATACTTGCTGTATAATCGAAATATGAAAAACAAATTCAATCCAAAGATAATCGTCGATACTCTCTCAGGAATTTTTCTTCCCATAATCGATCTGATAACAGCCGCCAGCATTATGAAAAGCATCCTGATTCTTCTTGCATCATTCAATGTCATGTCGGAAGAAAATGGAATATATAGGATTTTTTATGCTGTTTCTGACGGAGTATTTTTCTTTCTGCCATTCCTGCTTGCATTGACTTCATCAAAACAGCTCAAGACAAATACTTTCATCTCATTGATGATTCCAATCGCATTTCTTTACCCTTCCATATCAGCAATTCTTGAGAACGGCGGAACTTTCAACCTCCTGTGTTTCAAAGTTCCATCAGCCGTATATCACTCAAGCGTCATTCCTGTTCTCCTTGCCGTAGGTCTTCTGCATTTCATTGAAAAACCATGCGACAGATTGCCGGATGCTGTACGCGGATTTTTAAAACCAATAATCTGCATGGTGGTTGTTTTACCTGTTACATTTTTGATTTTTGGTCCAGCCGGAACTTTTATCGGCGCCGTGCTTACAAAAGCATTTTTCGCAATCTACAACTACAATCCTGTTGCAGCAGGAGCCTTCATGGGAACAATCATCCAGCCGATGGTTTCCATAGGTGCACATTGGGCAATTGTTCCTGTTGTGCTGAACAATATTTCGGAGAAAGGATACGACATAATAATGCCATTGCTTGCCGGTGCAGTTTACGGTCAAGCAGGAGCCGCCCTTGCTGTGGGAATAAAGGAAACTGTCCGTGAAAAAAAGATCACCGCATTTCAAAGCAGTTTTACTGCCTGTCTTGGAGTGACAGAACCTGCCTTGTACAGCGTTAATCTTCCAAGAATGAAGCCTCTTCTTTTTGGATGCCTTGGAGGAACAGCCGGAGGAGCCTTTACAGGACTGGCCGGAACTCACTGCATATCCTTTGCTTTCCCAAGCATCCTTACAAGTGTTGCTTTTGTCGGCCAGGGGTTTGCCCTGTTCCTTCTCTCAATGCCTGTTGGTTTTGCCGTCGGATTTTTCCTGACATTCTTTTTTTCAGGAAAAGCAAAAAACTAGCGTGAAAATTCCTCGATGACTTTTTTACCGACTTTCCAGTTGTCTCCTGCACCCATGGTGACAAAGAGATAGCCATCCGGGTATCTGTCATCGAGAGGCTGTTTCAAAAGTTCAATTGCCTTTAATGCAGCCTCATCAAACTCCTGTGCATAGATGACATCGTGGTGGTATTTTTTTGCATGGGAAGCAAGAGTCTCACCTGTAACATTTGCAGCCTCAGCATTTTCCCTTGCGCTTCCGTAAATTTTATTCAGGATTACAACATCTGCGCTTCCAAAGCTTGATGCAAACTCTTCAAGCAATGCGGCAGTCCTTGTATAAGTATGGCTCATAAAGTCAACAATGATCTTATGACCTTTATAAAAATCCCTGTAGCCTTCAAGTGTTGTCTTAATGGCAGTAGGATGGTGACCATAGTCATCAAGAACGATTATTTCAGTTCCATCTGAATTTTCAACACGGTCTATGATTTCACTTCTTCTTTTTCCACCCCGGAACTCAAGAAGGCCTTCCTTAAGCTTTCCAAAATAGTCTTTTGGGTCAAGGTTTTCTTCCTTTAAAAGTTCACAGCACAAAGCAACTGCCGCACATGAGTTTCTGGCATTGTGAAGCCCAGGAACAGCAAGGCTGAAATCACCTGCCAGACAGATGTTGAAATTCTGCCTGCCTTTGCAGACTTCACCTAACGTTAGTTTGTAGTCTCCCTCCGCGTTGATTCCGTATGGAACAAGACTAATATCCGGTCGTTTGTTTTTTGCAATTTTTGCAGTCTCAACAGCACCTTCGTCATCGGCGCAATAAATGAGCTGGCCGTGTTCCGGGAGAAGACAGGCGTAATCTACAAAAGCCTTCTGAATGTCTTCAAAGGTTGGATAGTAGTCCTGATGATCGCTTTCAACGGAAGTAAGAATTATTTTCTTAGGGCTGTATGCCATAAAATGACGCTGATATTCACAGGTTTCTGCGACAAAATAGTTTTTACCTTCGTTCAGGTTGTTCAATGTACAGGAATTTCCAAAAGAAGAAATTATGCTGCCGGCAAGAATCTGGGAATTAAGAGGAAGTTTTTTGAGCAATGTTCCAGTAAGGCCTGTTGTCGTGGTTTTCCCATGGACTCCACAGATACCGCAGCTGTAGGCAGTACGGGAAAGAGCACCAAGAGCCTCTGAATAGAGCATCATTGGAATTCCAAGTTCCGTGGCTTTTTTAAGGTCTGGGTTTTTCTGGGGATTATATGCACTGGAATATATTACATACTGAACTTCATCAGTCACGTTGTTTTCAGAAAATTCCATGGCTGATATGCCAAGCTTTTCAAGAATTTCATCAGTATAAAAACGCTCTGAGACATCGGAACCGGTGACCACTGCCCCGCGTGCCTTTAAAATCTCAACAAGGGCAACCATGCCAGTTCCCTTTATTCCGACAAAATGTATTCTGCTGCCTTTCAGTTCTGAAGGCAAATTCAATATGCTGTTCGACATGGATGACATTATAGTGAAAACCCCTGTCTATGTTAAGGATGATTCCTTAAACACAGTTCCCAACAGGGGTAAAAAAAAGGCAACAAGCAGGAGAAAAAACGCTTATTGCCCGGGAATTGTAAGTTTAATAGCTTTTTGAATTACTTATACAAAGGTGAAAGCTGTTCAACAAGCTTTGAATATTCCTTGTATGCTTCATCGTAGGCTGCAACATTTTCTGCCTTTGGCATTGTTGTCTTTGATTCATCAAGGGCAACGTGCTCATCGGCAAGGTCTGCCATTGAAACTGCATTTCCTTCTGCCTTCTTGAGGCACCAGAGGGCCTGGAGTGCACCACCAAAGGCTGCGGCTTCAGAGCTTGCTGGTACCTTTACAGGAAGATTCATGATGTCAGCAACGATCTGACGCCATACAGGGCTCTTTGCTCCACCACCAGTAAGGCGAAGTTCCTTTGCAACGAATCCGAGGGCCTTGAATGAATCAAGTCCACCGCGCATTGAGTATACTGCGCTTTCAAGGGCTGCACGGGCAATGTTTGCACGGTTGCAGTTGGCTGTCGTCATGCCTGTGATGCTTGCCTTTCCGTGTGGAAGGTTTGGAGTTCTTTCACCGTTAAAGAATGGAAGAACATATACGCCGTCGCAGCCTGGCTTTGCCTTTTCTGCTTCTGCGTCAAATGCCTTTACGTCAAGATCAAGGAGAGCACGTATTTCTTCTGAAGCTACAGTGCAGTTCATTGTACAGAGCAATGGAAGGTATCCGCCTGTAGATGAACAGAAACCGGAGATTCCGTTTGCTGGATCTGCAACGCTTGAGTCATTGAATCCGTAGAGAGTTCCAGATGTACCCATGGACATTGTAAGGGTTCCGCTTTTAACAACACCTGTACCGATGGCAGACATCATGTTGTCTCCACCGCCTGAAGAAACAGGTACGCCGGCAGGGATTCCAAGCCATTCAGCAGTAGCTGCGCTTACCTTTCCTGCAGGTTCATCGTTTGCAACAAATTTAGGAAGCTTTGCAAGAAGACCTTCATCGATGATATCGCAGACCTTCTTTGACCATTCCTTTTTTATTGAATTGAAAAGAGCTGTACCAGATGAGTCACCCTGTTCCATTACATATTCACCTGTAAGGACGTAGTTGAGGTAGTCATGTGGAAGCATGATGTAGTTGAGTTTTGCAAAAAGCTCAGGTTTGTGGCGCTTGAGCCAGAGGATCTTTGGCGCTGTAAATCCAGGAAGGATGTAGTTCTGGACTTCCTTGACTGCATTGTCGTTTCCGCCAAGGGCATCTGTGATGATCTTGCATTCTTCAACAGTAGAAGTGTCGTTCCAGAGCTTTACGTTATAAAGGGCATTTCCATCCTTATCAAGAGGAACAAAACCGTGCTGATGGCCAGAAACACCAAGAGCCTGAATTGTAGCCTTTCCTTCATTTGAAAGCTTGCTGAAACAAACTTCCATGGCATTTTTATACCATTCAGTCTTCTGTTCACGGGTTCCGTCGTTTTCAGAAATAAGGTCAATTGGACACGAAGATGACTCTACAGTCTTTTTATTTTCATAATCATAGAGCACAACCTTCATGCTCTGTGTACCCATATCGATTCCGGCTACAGTTTTCATAAAATTCCTCCAGAAAAAATCTGTAATTTTTATGAAAATTATTATATTACGGAACGAATGTTTTGGCAACCGGTTGCCATAGGATGTTTAAATAAAAATGAATAATTATCAATAAAACAAATTATTTTCTCTGACCTGAAAGTTCGATGTAAATCTGGTCTGCAAGGCCGAATGAAGAATTCTTTGTCATTGCCTCAGCCATGTTGTCATACATCATATCATCGTACATTTTACGTGCGTATTCGTTGTTCTCGCCGGAAAGACTTGTATGCTGTATGGTATTTCTCATGCTTGAAAGCATCATCTTTACCATATAGTTTTCCATTTCCATTGACTGTGCGTAAAGATCTGAAGTCTTGTCGATTACAGGTGTTTTGCCTTTTGATGTGCGGGTTCCGGCTGCGAATCCCTTAGGAGCTGCAGTCTTGTCCGATTCCGCTGTATAAGTTCCGTAGAACCCCTGGGTATAGTCACCATTAAGTCTGTGATTTTTGGCAATCTGGGTGGAAGAAACACCTGAAACTGTTGAATCTTTTTTGTTTTCAGCAAGACCAAGAGCTGTATTTCTCTGCATTTCCTTTACCATGTCGGCAAATTTGTTTGCTTCTTTCTGAAGTCTTGAAGAATCCATGGCCGCATTTGCATCGCCAAGAGTTCCTGTAACTGCCATTCCTGAAATACCTTTTACACCCATAAATATACCCCTTTTCCGGGAACCAGGTCCCATAATAAATTTTTCGGCAAAACAGATGAATTTCTTAGAAAAATTTGATAAACTCTGCCCCATGTCAGAAAAATCAGTAGAAAATCCGCTGGGATATGAAAGAATCCCTGCACTTTTAAGAAAATTCGCAGTACCAGGCATCATCGCAATGCTTGTGAATTCTATTTACAATATAGTTGACCAGATCTTTATCGGATGGGGCGTTGGATATCTTGGAAACGCCGCAACAAACGTGGCATTTCCTGTAACAGTCATAGCAATCGCCGTGTTCCTTTCCCTTGGTGTTGGTGGAGCAACCAGATATTCAATCTACCTTGGACAGAAAAAACCTGAGGAAGCAGCAAAAGTTGTTGGAATTTCTGTAACTTCAGCCGTAGCTTTTGGTCTTTTCTATGCGACCGTCGTATTCATTTTCCTGCGGCCTATGCTTAAGGCCTTTGGTGCCACAAATGAAGTTTTCAACTACGCCCTTCAATATACAAGAATAACAAACCTTGGAATTCCGCTCATCGTAATAATGAACGTATTGACCCATATCGCCATGGCCGACGGATCTCCAAAATATTCGATGCTCTGCATGGTGACAGGAGCGGTCATCAATACCATCCTCGACCCTATTTTCATTTTTGTATTCCATCTTGGTGTTGCCGGAGCGGCATGGGCTACTGTTATCGCCCAGTTTGTCTCTTTCTGCATTGCCATTGCCTACCTGTGGAAATTCAAACATGTTACCCTCAGGAGGAAATATTTTACCGCAAACCCATTGCAGACCCTCATAACCATGAAATACGGAATGTCCCAGGGACTTACCCAGTGTGCTATGTGTCTTGTAATGGTATGCATGAACCGCACAATGGTCCATTACGGTGAACTTTCTGTTTATGGAGCCTCAATTCCACTGGCTGCAAGCGGAATCGTAATGAAGGTCAATGCCATCGTCATTGCTGTTCTCATTGGAATCAGCCAGGGAATGCAGCCTATCATCGGCTTCAACTACGGCGCAAGACAGTACGACCGTGTAAAGAAAACCTATTTTCTTGCCATCAAGATTGAACTCATCATCACTGTCTTTGCAGTATTCTGCTTTGAACTTTTCCCAAAATTCATCCTTTCGATTTTTGGTACAGGCGATGACCTTTATATGGAGTTTTCAATCCGTTTCATGAGAACATTCCTCTGCTGCCTTCCTTTGGGTGCGGTCCAGATGCTTTCATCAAACCTTTTTGCCTCAATCGGAAAATCAGTCAAGGGCGCATTGCTTTCACTTACACGCCAGGTAATCTTCTTCATTCCTATTCTTTTCCTTCTTCCAATGTTCTACGGAATTGACGGAGTTCTTTGGGTAGGACCATCGGCAGATATTCTTGCATTCATTGCGGCAATCATCTGCGTTATCCATGAATTCAGGCATTCGGATTTAAGCGGAAAAAAACTGAAGGATTTTTCAGAAGCATAATTCCAGATGCGTGCCATTTTTACTCAAAATGATTTTTACATCGAACTTGATGCCTTTGACAGCGATGACGATGTAAAGATCAGCAATTCATTTTCAGATAACAAATACAAGGCTCTCTATGATCTTGGATGGATCCAGCGTCCAACAGATTCGGATTGTTCCTATATTTTTCTCTGGCAGATAGCCGACGTTTTTTTCAAGGAACTTTCCTCTTTCAGTGAGATTGAGTTTCAGCGTGAAAAACTTGAAATGGATTTGAGCGCAGAAAACTACCTTTACCTTTCTGAATGCGTTCCCTTTTGTGTTGGAAGTGAGTTTGTAGATTCCGACTGGCTTGAAAACATAGTGCGCAATCTTCTGAAAGTTTTCCGGTCTGAAATTTCAACCTTCGACGGAACCGTACAGAAATACTTTTCCGAAAAGTCACAAAGCCTTCATACTCCAGAAAGAATTTTCTTTCATCTTGTTGAAAACAGGGCAAAGACGGAACAGGAACAGATAGACTACCCTTTTGCTTTCATTGCAACCTACGCGGTCAGAAACCAAGACTCAACGGTAACCCACAGGCCCTTGAAATTCGCCCTGACTGAATACAAAGACAACAGGGACAAACTTCTTTCACTTTTGTCCTGCCTGAACAAGGCCGCAGACGTTTCAAAATTCATTGATGAAATTGTCGAAAGCGGTGAAATTTTTCATACACTTAAACTCAATCCCCAGGAAACATACA
>CALELJ010000309.1 GCA_937902445.1 uncultured Treponema sp.
AAAAACATTTGAAGAAGAGGAAGCAGTAAAAGATCTGGAAGAACTTCTTGAGGAAAATTTTCCTTCCGACGGAACAAAGAAAAACGAGCTTTACGACGGCCTTGTGATACTGGAGGATAAGTAGGATGTCCAGCAGACAGAACAGTTCCTTTGCGGGAATACTAATTCTTTTGTTTTTCATGATCGGGGTTCCAAGCTTCATCGTCAAGGAGGTTACGGGACAGCCGGAACATAAGGCAGCCACGGTAAAATCCGTTTCATCAAAAATGGATTCTTCAGTCCCCTTCAATTTTTCCTCTCCCGTAGTTGATGCGGCTGGTGTCATGTCACCGTCATCACGTTCGGACCTGGAATCATTCCTTGTGTCTCTTGATGCCAAAACAGGCATCCAGATAGGCGTGCTGATCGTCAGTGATATGGATGGCGAGGACATTGAGTTTTTCAGCATGCGTCATGCGGAACAATGGAAGCTTGGACAGAAAGGAGTGGACAACGGAGCCCTTCTTGTTGTCGCCATGAAGGAACACGGTGTGCGCATAGAAACAGGATATGGCGCGGAAGGAATTCTTACTGACGCAAAATGCGCCCGCATTCTCCGCAACATCATTGTACCGGCCTTCAAATCCGGTGATTATGAAAAGGGAATTTCTGACGGTGTAAAAACCATGGCCGCAATCCTTTCCCAGGATGAATCCATGGTAAAGCGCGATGAAATCAGTTCTGAACGGAGAGCCAGTAGAAGTATGATTCCTGTTCCCGTTTTGCTGTTCATAATCGTCTGGGTAGTGATGCTTTTCGGTGCATTGACTTCAACCGTTAGAAGAAGCCGTGGTGGAATTTTCTTTGTTCCTCTGGGTGGCTTTGGTGGCGGTCATTGGGATGACCATCATGGTTCTGGTGGTTTCGGCGGTAGCAGCGGTGGCTTTGGTGGTGGAGGTTTCAGCGGCGGCGGCGGAAGCTTTGGTGGCGGTGGAGCGTCCTCCTCATGGTAAATAAAAAAGGGGTTGTCCAATAAGTATATCTCAGGGTGGTTGAGCTAGTCGAAACCACCATATTTAATGGTCTGGTCATTTCGACAGGCTCAATGACCCTAGAAGAAATACTTTTGGGACAACCCCGTAATTTTATGCAATTCAGTCTTTGTTTTTATTTAGAGTGTTCCCTGACGATCTTGCTCATTTCTTCTGCCATCTTCTCAAGAGAGACCTGTTTCTGAACGGCACCAAGTTCGTGGGCTACACGAGGCATTCCGTATACAACAGATGACTCTTCATCCTGACCTAAAGTCCATGCGCCCTGTTTTCGCATTTCTGCAAGCTGGGCTGCACCATCGCGTCCCATACCTGTCATGATTACGCCAAGAGCCCTGTTCTGGTAGATCTTTGCGCAGCTTTCAAAAAGCCAGTCGGCGGAAGGTCTGTGTCCGTTACGCAAATCTGCCTTTGACAGCCTGATGACATTGCAGAGCGTTGATTTTTCAATGACGATGTGGAAGTCACCTGGAGCGATGTAGATCTGGCCCGGGTGGATAGGATCTCCGTCTTCAGCTTCCTTTACGTTCAAAGGACAGATTCTGTCCAAACTTGCGGCAAATTCCTTTGTGAATCCTGCCGGCATATGCTGAACTACAAGAATCGGCTTTGGAAATTTTGGATCGATATTCCTGAAGACTTCACGCAGTGCGTTTGGTCCGCCTGTTGAAATTCCAAGAACAACGATGTCGATTGGACCTCCGTCGCGCAATGGAGTGATTACTTCCGGTTCCTTCTTTTTTGTTGAAGAAGAGAAAAGTGTAGGAGAGAATGCGGCCTCAACTTTTGAAGAAGCCATCTCCTTTGGTTTTTCAATGATTCCGTCTTTTACAGCCTGTGCCTCAATTTCCTTGAGCTTTGCCTGCTGCATGTAGTGTTCCGCAACCGGAATCTGCTTTCCATGGATGCGTGCGTATCTTCCGCCATAGGAAGCAATCTTTTCAATGATGGAACTTCCAACTGAAGAAATGCTTGAAGATGTGGATCCTGATGGCTTTGTGATGAAGTCGCTTGCACCAAGTTCGAGACATTTCATTGTGACGGAAGCGCCTTCTGTTGCGATAGATGAAAGAATTACAACAGGAATTTTAATACCAAGTCTTTTTCTTTCTTCAAGGAACTGAACTCCATTCATTTCCGGCATTTCAATATCAAGAAGGATCATGTCCGGTTTAAGAGTGTCGAGTTTCTGAAGCGCAAATTTTCCGTTCATTGCTGTTGCGCAGACCTTCATTCCTTCCGTTCCGTCGACGATACGGGAAATAAGGTTTCTCATCAATGCCGAGTCATCACATACAAGTACTTCAATTTCATCCATAATAAGACCTCGCTTATACAATAAAAACGGCTGCCGGAAAGCAACCAGTCAGCCGTCATTCAGTTTGGTTCTGTCTAGACCTCGTTTTTCTGGTACAGACAGGCCCAAGGTGTTTTAAGGAACTCAAACTTCGTGTCCATTCCGAACAAACTTTCAGAGTGACCGATGAAAAGGTAAGAGTTCTTTGCCATTGACTTCCAGAAGTTGTCAATCGTGTTTTTCTGGGCAGGTTCGTCAAAGTAGATGAGAACGTTGCGGCAGAAAACGATGTCAAGATTTCTTGCACCCATGTCGAAACGCAGGTTGTGGTAGTCAAATTTTATCGTCTTCATGACATCCGGCTTGACCTGATAACCTTTGTCCGTCTTTGTGAAGTAGGAGGCAAGGTAATTCTGTGGAATGCCGGAAACACGCGATTCAGGATAGAATCCCTGCTGTCCAACCATGAGGGACTTAAGGGAAATGTCCGACGCGATGATTTCAAAAGTATAGGGAGCCGGAAGCTTGTCCTTTAGAAGCATGGCCAAAGTATATGGTTCTTCGCCTGTTGAACATCCGGCGCTCCATATTCTTATCTTTGTGTCGCCTGTTTTCTTCTTGTTTTCAATTACATGCGGAACGACATAATTGATAAGGGCATCAAAGTGGGGCTGATTACGGAAGAATCTTGTAAGGTTCGTTGTAATGCTGTCCAGGAAGAGCTTGAATTCTTCCTTGTCGCTTGTAATGAGCTTATAATAGGCTTCAAGACTGTCCAAATTCTTGTCGCGCAGGCGTTCCTTCAGTCTGCTGTCGAGAATTGAGCGGTTTGTTTCTGAGAAAGTGATTCCGCTTGAATCGTAAATTAATTTTCTAAACTCGTTGAATTGTGAGTCTGTAAGCAAATCTGACATACACACAATTATATAACGCTAAATTCAATTTGTAAACTTTTAGGAAAATTTATTGAAAAAAAATCCCTGGAACAAGGCTAGAATTCGTAGGCGCCGCCTGTCTGTGACTGCTGAACAAGTTTTCCGTCCAGGAGTTTCATGCAAAGATCCACATAGTCATCGTGATGTTCCCGGTAGAAACCGCAGTGGCCGCATTCCTTTGAAGTGTAAACATGCTTGTTTCCTTCCGGAATGGATGAAATGGCCTTTTTCTGGTCCGCATAGTTCAGTATGTCGTCCTTCTCAGTCACAAAGACAAGCACAGGAGTGGTGATGTCCTGCCCAAAATACCTGAGGTTTACGTCCTCAAATGTAAAACCGTAAAAAACTTTTGTGAATCTATTGAAGGAATCTTCCGCAATGGGCAGGATGTCCTTAGGGCAGTTTTTCCTGAGTTCCGGGAGGATCATTGTTTCCAGGCTTGTGAGGGGACTGTCAAGGATTGCGCAGGAAACATAGGAAGCCATGTAGTTGTCTGAAAGCATCTTGCAGACTGTAAGACAGCCCATGGAAGAACCGAAAAGCGCTATTTTTGCTTTACCTTCGGTTTTTTCATTGACATACTGGACGCAGTCAAAAAGATCATACTGTTCAGCCACTCCATAGGTGACAAAAGGGGCCGTGTTCTGGCCGGAACTTCTCTGGTCGTACTGCAGGACATTCCATCCGTTTTCAAGGAACATTTTTGCGCGTTCAGGCATTTTCCTTCTGTTTTCACCGCATCCATGCACCATTATGACTGTGTTTCTTCCATAATCTCCGTTTGTGATGTAGTCGGCCGGAATGGGATGCTCGTCACGCAGGGAAGATTTTATCTGGAAAGTGTCGATTCTGTATTTGTCGCCCAAAGCCTCGAGATCGCTGTCTTTTACCGGTGATGCTGCATTCGTACAGCTGAGGACAACGTAGGGAGCGGTGCTGATTCCGATTTCATAGGAAACAAGACCATGGTGGCGGACAAAACTCTTCCTGGCCTCCTTTGTGATTCCAAGGGATTTTTCGCTGGAATTAAGGTCTTTTTCAAGATATGCGGAAATTTCTTTTTCCGAGAATTTTTTATTTGGATTTTCCGTTCCTGTCTTTGCAATGCAGAAAACAAGTGCCGTAAGAACTATGGATACTGCGACTGGTGTAACGAAGGTCTTTTTGGGCATAAGAGCATTCTCCTGCCATAGCAGTGTATGTATCTATTCTACAGGCAGGAACTGAAGGATATTTCCTTTTACTTCCATAAATTTGCAGGGTTTACTGAACGGCCGTTCTTGTAGACTGCAAAATGGAGGTGTGGACCTGTGCTCATGCCTGTGTTTCCGACTCTTCCGACTCTTGTGTTTGTGTCGACAAAGGCACCTTTGCTTGTGGTGATTTCGCTCATGTGGCCGTAAAGAGTCTGGTAGCCCGAGTGGTGTGCCACAACAACGTAATTTCCGTATACGTCACTCCAGCCGGCGGTAACAACTTTGCCAGGGAGAGCTGCATAGATGCTGGTTCCCTTTGCGCAGGCCATGTCGATTCCACCGTGGTATGTTCTTTTTGACGGATCAAAAGGATTTTTGCGCCATCCGAACATGGAAGTAAAGTAATATCGTGATTTGATAGGGCGCGTGAAAAGATCGCCGTTGATTTCCTGTCTTGTCACCCAGTCCAGTTCCGCATATGGAACGAAAAGGGATTTTCCTGCCTTGAGAGGTTCCTCCAAGCTGATGTGGTTGACTGTAGAGCATTTTTCGGCTTCAACCTTGTATTTTTCTGCGATTGTTGCGACTGTTTCTCCGTCCTTGCGCACTGTGTAGAGGATTCCAGGCATTGAAGGTATCTTAAGGTACTGCCCGATCTGAATGAGGCGTGAGGAATGGATGTTGTTTACGCTGATGATCGTGTCCTGTGTGATTCCGAATTCATCCGCGATGAAACCAATCATGTCGCCTTTCTTTACGCGGTATGAGATGTATGAAAGTTCGCTGTCGTCCTGCGAAAGATTTTCGTCGCTGAAGCTGAAAAGAGATGCGTCTGCGGCAATTTCCTCTTCAATAGGATTTGAAACCTGGGAGTCAAAACCACCGCGACCGTTTGAGTTGTTGAAATGCAGAATTCCAAAGGTAATTCCTGTAATAAAAGCGGCGATTCCAAATACTGCCACACCGCATACAATACCTAATTTTAAATACTTTTTCATTTTATACTTATTATACCACATATTAAACAAATCCTCAAACAAAAGTTTCTATCAAATGGTAAGTTTACAGGCGGAACCCCAAACGCCGGCCTACTTTTTCCCAAGACCGATAAGGTAAGTTTCAAAGGATTCCTGGCGGCAGGCTTCCGGCTTGAATCCCTTTGCCTGGGTGAAGACTTCCCTCATTTTCATGAGAAGCTTCTGCTGGTCTCCGTTCTGGAAGATTTTTACACAGAAATTTGCACCTGGCTTGAGCATTGTCTGCGCATACCAGATGGCCATCTCGACAAGAGCCTTGGAACGCAGGGTGTCTACGGTTCTATTTCCTGTCGTAAGTGGAGCCGCATCACAGACAACAAGGTCGTATGGGCCCTGGGCTTTGATCTGCTCGCGTATTTCTTCGCTCAGGAGGTCACCCTGGAAAAAAACAAGGTTGTCTGCCCTTACATCCTTGGCAAGTGGGTTCAGGTCGCATGAAACTACTTTTCCCGTGGAACTGATGTTTCGCAAAAGCCAGGTAGTCCAGCTGCCAGGGGCGGCACCAAGATCAAGGACAACACTGCTTTTCTTTAGCATTCCAAATTTCTGGTCGATTTCCTGCAGTTTGTATACGCTGCGTGCTGGATATCCTTCCTTGAAGGCTTTCTGTGACCAATAGTCGGGTTTTGCATAACTGTTCTGTTTTGACGGCATACAGATAATATCGGAAAAGAATGGATGCTTGCTTAGAGAATATTCAAAATCAGCTCCCGTGCAGAACCGTGCCAAGCCCACTCCAGTGAGACTTCGTCTCAAGTCGTGGTTTGTCACGAACCCGCACTCCGCTGATTTTGAAGCTTTCATAAGGAAATACATTTTCACTAGAGGCCTGTATGCCGTCAAGTGATTACAAAATACTGTCTAAAAATTATAAAATACCGTCTTTTTAGCGAAAATTTGTTGGAATTCGCTGAAAATTTCGTTGTATATATAAGATAATATATTTATACTTTACAAAAAGTTGGATTTTGTCATTTTAAGGACAGCCAGGGAGTAGTTATGAACTATGCATTACGTTATGGGGACACATTGCCTCGTCTTGTAAAAAAGGCGGCTGAAAAATGGCCGGAAGTTTCGGCCCAGCTTTCTCACACAAAGGATGGTGGCTACAGGGAAGTCAATTATCACGACATGTTCCAGAACGCAATGGATTTTTCCGGAGCTCTTCTTGACCTTGGCGTTCAGCGTGGAGACAGAATCGGTCTCATTGCGGACAACCGCGAGGAATGGGAACAGGCTGACGTGGGTCTTCTTTCCATCGGTGCCATCGATACACCACGTGGATGTGATGCAACTGAAAGCGACCTTTCCTACATCCTTTCATTTTCGGAAGTCCGCATCTGCATTACTGAAAACGAGGCCCAGATAAAGAAGCTTCTCAAGATAAAGAAAAATGTTCCGACTTTGGATACAATCATTCCTTTTGATCCGGTGTCTGATGAAATCAAGGCACAGTGCAGGGAACAGGGCATCGAGTGTCTTCAGTTCCGTGATCTCCAGGAAAAAGGACATGCATGGAGAAAGGAACATCCGGATGTTGTCGAACAGGAACTTGAGAAGGGAAAGATAGATGACCTTGCAACGATTATCTTTACTTCCGGAACAACGGGAACTCCAAAAGGCGTAATGCTCACCCACGGAAACATCCTTTGCCAGCTTGACGAAGTAACGGAACGCATCTTCCTTAATCCTGGCGAGCGAGCCCTTCTTGTTCTTCCTGTATGGCATGCATTCCAGCGTGAAGTTGAGTACATCATTATGTCAAAGTCATCATACTCTTCCTCAGTATCATCCTCTTCTGTAATGAATTTAACAGGTGTTTCTCTTGTAAGAAGTATTTTTGCTACTTCAGGACATGAAACAGACAGTGTCTCTTCTCTGACATTTTCAAATTCTTCTATGTGTCTTGGGTACATATCACAGGTATAACAGAGCATTGCTTCACCGTACTCTTTTTGCATTTTGCAGAGTCCATCTGCACGCAAAAATGCACAATCCTTATTTTCTTTTTGCTTAAAACACTCCTCTGCAAAATCTACATTTTCTTTAAAGTCATTATTTTCTTTTGAGAGACTTTTATATCTATCAATGCTCTTCTCATCAATTTCAATAAGCCAGCCACTGCAACAGGTTGCAGGGCAGTCAGCAGCAATACATGTAAAAGTTTTATAATCTTCTAAATATCGTTTTACCATTGTCTTTCCTTAAAAAAGGAGCCCGCAGGCTCCTTCGCTTAGTTCTTAGTTATCTCTAATAATTTATCGTAATACTTTACAAGATTTTCAGCTTCAAGATTTATGTTGTACCCGGACTTATCAAGTAATTCTGAAGGATCACCCACTCTGTCAGTATGTCCTAAAGCAACTACTTTCTTTGCCCACTCAACTGGTGATTCTTTCAAAGACATAAATTCTACTACGCCGCCTAAATCTGTCTCCTTAGATATATCGTCAGAGAAAATACATGGTAGCCCTGAACCTTGTGCCTCTACTGCAACAACAGACAACCCTTCATACAAAGATGGCATGCAAAAAACATCCATAGCCTGATAGTATGCAGCAACGTTTCTTTCTACTCCATGAAAAATGACTTCA
>CALELJ010000310.1 GCA_937902445.1 uncultured Treponema sp.
CAACCAACTGATTTAAGGCCTGACAGATAATCATGAAGGTCACCCCATAGCCCGCCAAAATTCCGGCGTTTAACGCAATGTCAGGGAAATATCCTAAGACGGGGAACTCGTCCAACAGGAAGAGACACGGAATCTTAAGCTTTACTTCATTTGCATTTGTTTCGCCCGAACTGAACTTCTTGATCATGAAAGTGATGATCATTCTGAACACTGGACTGATACGCTTGATATGGTTGTAAGGAACAATCAGGTACAGTGAAATTGCATTCTTTGAAGTAATGAAGTCATCAACGCTGAAATCTGAATATGCTGTTGCGTTTGCAAGAAGCGGATCCTGGAAGAGTGAAATCTTACTGAATACAGTAGAGTAGGTTGAAGCTCTTTCCTTTGGTGTCTGAATCTTGGAACGGTTTGCGGCCTCTACAATAAGCTGATGAATCTGCTGATTTCCGTGGTCACTGTTGATCATGTCATCAAGCATCTTTCCGCCAGGTCCGCCTGTCTCTTCATCATCTTTCTGCTGTCCTTCCTTCTTGTCATCATCAGTTGCCTGAGAGAATACATGAAGAACTGTTGCAAGGTTCTTTTCTTTCCAAGGGATGTCTTTACAGAAACGTACATGAAGGACTACTCCTGAGAAGATGTCTCTGGCTGTATTGTTGAAGTACTGTGTTGCACCGTCATTTGCAGCCTTTGCAGTATCTCCTCCGAAAAAGATTTCACCGATTGTATCCGCCCAGCTGAATGCTTCTGACGGACTGTCCGGGATTTCCCAGATCGGATTGTAATGAGCAGTATTTCCGTCAGGGTCCAGCGGTCTGAAAGGAATGACCCTTGAAAACTTCGAACGGTATCCGGCAGTTGCGGCCCAGTTTTCACCTTTAGGGTCAAAACATACGATTGAACCGCGTCCTGTAACTTCCTTCTTGTAAGGAATCTTGATGAACCAGAAAAGCTTCTTCTTAAGCCATTTATAGACAGGAACCCCGTAGTTCAAAAGTGTACTGATAATGCTCGAAACACCTTTTCCAGCGCGGGTCGGAGCGATAAGCATGGTATTTGTTCGTCCTGAATGGCACACGAGCGGTGCCGGATTCTTACAGTGAAGGGTAAGGGATGCCTTTTCAGGATCGATTTTGTAAGTAACGCGTGCCTCGCTGAGCTCTCCGCATACTACTCCGTGCTGCTGCAAAAGTCCGTATTTCTTCAGGTCCTTTTTGGTAGCAAAACGTGCAGTTCCATGAATATGCTGGTTTTTCTGGTGAGCGTTTACAAAGATAGCCGTAAATACGAATACCAGAACAGCAAGGGCAAGGCTTATGAACGTTGCCGGAATTGCCTGGAAAAAGTAATAGGAGTACTGGTCGTTGAAGGCGTACTTGATCATTCCGAGGATGAATACCATCGGATTATAGAATCTGTATCCGCCTTTTGTGATGAATAATGGTTTGCCGATAACCGCTTCGTCATAGTTCATAAGCGGTGCAAACTTCTGTGTTGTAATAATTAGTCCTGCAATTACAAGTAAAATAGGAACCAGCCAGTTCAATATGGCAAGGAAATAGATTTTACCTGATGCGTCGGGATCTCCTCTGGAGAATTCTTCTTTATCTTTCAAACAATCTTCCTCGGGCAGGCAGATTTGCTTGATGACTTTACTTTATCAGATAAATATAAATATTGTCAATATTACATTATAAATAAAAGATGTATTAAAAATATTTATTTGGGAAAATTGATTTAATTTGAAAGGAACAT
Source organism: uncultured Treponema sp. (assembly GCA_937902445.1). GTDB lineage: Bacteria > Spirochaetota > Spirochaetia > Treponematales > Treponemataceae > Treponema_D. The sequence goes on from CALELJ010000310.1 coordinate 1,759, forward strand.
TGACACATTCAAAAAACAGAAGTATCTTTAATGTATGAATGATCGTAACTGGGGTGGAGCCAGAAAAGGTGCAGGACATCCTGTAGTCGGAAAGACCTCCAAATGCATGACTTTAACTTTCACTATAGAACAGGCAGAACAGCTCAAGGCTCTTGCTGAAGAAGCTGATTTAACTGTGAGTCAGTATGTAGTAGATAAATGCGGCCTTGCAGGTGGTCCTGTAAGAAAGACAGCTGCAAAGCCATTGGCTTTGTAGCTTAAGGAGGATTGATATGGGTACATTACCATTTGTTATTACAGAACGTGACGGAAAGGAAAGACAGTTTGATATATTTTCTCTTCTTTTAAAAGACCGAGTTATCTTTATT
>CALELJ010000311.1 GCA_937902445.1 uncultured Treponema sp.
GAAATTTCAGGCTATGTTACTGCCGGAGATGTTGGAGCCGCAATCCTTTCTAAAAGCGGAAAGATCTACACTGGAGTCTGCATCGACACATGTTCGACCCTGGGAATCTGTGCTGAACGCAACGCAATCTTCAACATGATCACCAACGGGGAACAGGAATTCACAAAGGTGGTCGCCGTTCTTCCTGACGGATCATCAGGTGCTCCCTGCGGTGCATGCCGTGAACTTATGATCCAGCTGATGCCAAAGGCCTACAAGGATATCGAAATCCTAATGGACTACAACTCAGAAAGAATTGTAAAACTTGGAGACATCTGCCCAGAATGGTGGATTCAGGAATAATTTTAGAAACATACAGCAAACTTTAATTTTCCGGTTTGCCTTCTCTCTTTGACTGGTAGAAATTGCTTTTTGCTTCGTACATGCGCTTGTCCGCAATTTTTGCCAGCTCAAGGATCATCTGACCAGGGAATTCTCTTTTCGAAACTGCTCCGGCGGAAATGGACATCTCGTTGATTTTTGACCCTTTCCAGTTTTTCACTTCCGTAGCAAACCGGTCTTTTACACTTGTAAATTCATCATCTCCAATATTGATTATGGCAATGAATTCATCCCCACCTGTCCTGAATGTGGAACCATATTTTCCAAAGCATTTTTTTATGCAACTGGCGGCACCCTTTATGAGCTCATCGCCGGCCTCATGTCCAAGGTTGTCGTTCACCTGCTTAAGTCCGTTCACGTCAAAGGAAATATAAACCATGTCATCTGGAATTCCCTTGTCCTGAAGTTCCGCAATCTTTATTTCATAGGCACGTCGGTTTTCAAATTCGGTCATGGCATCAGTCAACGCCATGTGTTCGATCTTTTTTGCGTGCTGGTATTCTTCCGTGATGTTATCAAGAATGTAAAGCTTCCCGATTTTTTTATTCCGCCTGACAAGATCTGTGGCCCTGGGTTTATAAATCCTGTCAAAACTTTTGATCACATCATTTTCAGATATTTTCTTTCTGATGATTTCAAGGATCTGGTTCGATACCGTACTTATAATACCGCAATCGCACTGCGTAGAATCAGTTCCGTTTTTCATATCGGCCAACGCATTGCATATCTTTTCGGCAGGGTCATTTCTGTAAATTATCTGATCATCATTGCTTACGGCAAGAAGACCTGCATAGATGTTGTCGGTGACATATTCATTGACCGCCTCAAGGACTTCAAGCAGATCATATTTGACAACCGCAACCATCATTATGAAAGTACAGATCATGTATGCGATCGCAGTCGTGTCATAGCCGCCGGAAATTCCGGAAAGGAAAATGATGAATCCTGCCATGGAAATCAGTGCACAGGCCAATATAAGGATTGTACGGATTTCTCCATCCCTGCTCTTTGATTTGATCCTCTGGTGGATTACGATTGCAAACACGGCAATCATGTACAGAACAAGAAAGCCCGTGTAGATATGGTAGAAAATTCCATGGCCGTAAATGTTATGGGGGAAAAGACCGTCAACAGTATAAGTTATGCTTGTATAGAAAAGAGTGTGATATTCGCACGTAAAGACCAAGAGAAAAATGACAACATGAAGTCCTGCAAGAAAATACTGGGTCCGCCTTTTCATCTTTATATTGAAATATTGTATCGTAAAGCATAGCAGCGAAAAGGGAATGAACACCTTGCCGAGGTAGGCGAATTTTGTTCCGATAAGAATTTCACCGGAAGTCTTTGCCGTCATCTCAACAAGATATCCGATATTATTGATCAAGGTCGCAAGACTGTAGAGAAAAAGATTTGAATATGTTTTCTGCTTCCACGTTGTAAAAAGATATATGGTCGTAAAAAATAGCATGAGTACGCTAACGGCCTGAAGCACAACAGAAAGCTTATAAATCCCCATGCAAAAAATTCTAACACAAGATATCGGTTTTTTCTAGATTATGCGGAATGTAGGTTGCATTTCTGCTACTTTTATTTGCACCCCATCTCCACCGGCAGAGGACTTCTTATGAAGCTGTTGGAAAAGCATAGCGAGTAAGCCCCAACATTCTTGAAGACAACAAAATCTCCCACCGCAAGTTTTCCGTTGAATCCTTTTTTCATGATGTCATTTTCAAGACAGGTGCATCCTGTAATCGTAAAATTGCCGAGCATTTTCTGGGTGAGCCCACCGCTGACGATTTCAAAATTGACGCTGTCACTCAAAGACGGAATCATCATGTCCTTGAAACTTACATCCAGAACCACAAATCCATTTTCCTTGATGTGAAGAACCTTCGCCACAATGTCAAAAGCACTTGCTGCAATTGCAGTTCCGCATTCAAGAATTATTTTTTTGTTTTCAAGACGGAACCTATGCAAGGTCTCATGGATTGCCCCGGCCACATTTTGAAAATCAATTTCTTCCCCTGCTGAATTTTTACGCGGATCGATTTTCTCAAAGCTGCCTGCAAGACTTCCACCAAAATCAAGATATTCTATGGAAGGAAAATCCATGGCCGCCTTTGAAAGCCCCTCAGCCTTTTTGATCCAGAACTTCTTCTGCTTCGTCGCCGTAAAATGACAGGAAAGTCCCCTGACTGCAATCCTGCCTTCCCGAGAAAGTTCCACTGCCTTTTCATACAGGGCGGAACCATTCTCAATGCCAAAGCGCGACCTGATTCCATTGCCGACATCAAATGAAAGCCTGAGTCCCACGGCAAGGGGAATTCCATTTTCGTTGTAGTATTCTTCAGCCCAGGAAAGCTCTTCTTCATTATCAAGATTGACGATGCCACCTGCAAGGGCACAGCGATACATCAGATCCTTTTCCTTGCAGACACCGTTGTAGATCATCCTGTCTTCGCGGAATCCGCATTCAAGGGCGGCCTCGTATTCTTCCGTCGAAACGACTTCCGCAACCAGATCGAGTTTTTTTATTTCTGACAGCACAAGAAGATGGGCATTTGTCTTGAAGGAATAGGCCAGGTCAAAATTTTCCAGGCGCCCTCCAAATTCATTTCGGATGCTTTCAACGTTCCGTCTGAGTTTTTCCGGATAAAATCTATAGCAGCGTGAATCCATAAAGGAAATTTACCCCAAGGTCATTCTTGAGTCAATTTGCAGCGCACCCATCTCCCCGAACATTTTCTGATTAATGCAATTCTTTAATTCCGTATACCTTGAAATTGCAACATGCTATAATCACTGCCATGAACATTACATACCGCAAGGCAGAAGAAAAAGATTTTGACGGAATCATGAAGGTCATCCATGACGCACAGGCAACATTGAAGGAAGACGGAGTTGACCAATGGCAGGACGGTTTCCCAAGCGAAGATGTAGTCCATGAAGACATGAGTGTCCGTTCCGCATTTGTGATTCTTGCAGACGGAATTGTCTCAGGCTTTTTTGTCCTCGCCTTCGGAATTGAACCTGACTACGTGAAGCCGGTCCGCGGGGCATTTAAAAACAATGGGCCTTATGCCGCAATCCACAGAACCGCAATCTCAAAGGAATGCAAGGGCATGGGTCTTTCAAAATTCATGTTCCAGTCGGCATTTGCTGAAATAAAAAAAGCCGGTGTTGGTTACGCAAGAATCGATACCCACCACGACAACAAAAGGATGCGCCACATCATGGCACGTGAAGGTTTTGAGGAAACTGCGGTAATCGTTTTAAGCGCCAATGGGGACGAGCGCGTTGCGGCAGAGAAAAAGCTGTAGATGAAAATTGGTGAAGATTACTATGGAAAAATTTGATTTCAATAATTCTAAATTCCTCAATGCATTAATAGACAGAGTTGTTGAACTCTGGTCCCCGCCCACAGAGGATATGGCTTTCCGGCGTCTTTATGTGGAGGCCATTATCCGGCAGAATGCAGCAGACAACGACATGCAGTTCCAGCTTTCAGATAATGACGGGCTTTGTTCCATTGCCTTTGCTTCAAGGCTTGGGGAACACACCCCATGGTACGGATGGTGGCAGGAAAAGTTTGATGCGCTTCCGGAAGAATTCCAGAAGATGCTTTCATTGAGCCGTGACTATCTTTCCATGATGGATGAGAAGACCTACCGCTACATGAATGAAGACGACGTAAAATTAAGTCTCTTTGTAAGCACAAAACCTGGCTGGGGGAAACCTGTCCTTGAGGGGGCAATGGATTTTTTCAGGGCGAAGGGATTTTCAAACATGTACCTCTGGACTGACTGCGAATGCAATGTTGAATGGTATGTGAGCCGAGGATATGAACTTGTGGAAGAAGGAACATATGAACCTTTCTCTACACCCGAAGAACCTTATAAAACTTTTATTTTTAGAAAGAATCTTTAAGCAATCCAGGACGGTTCGACTACGCTCACCGATCCTGCCTTCTTAGGGTCCCTGAGCGTAGTCGAAGGGGCCTTCAATAATTTATTCATTCTCAATCTTTTGATATAATTTTCCCACCATGAAAAAACTTTTTTTAGATTCCCGTCCAATGGATAAAAAGGCACGTGAAGATTTCTGCCTCACGGAAGAACTGATGATGGAAAACGCAGCTGCCGCCCTTGAGAATGCAGTGCTGCCCCATGTCTTTCATGAAAGTTCCCGCTACATTGACCGGCCTCATGTCCTTGTACTTTGCGGAGCCGGGAACAACGGTGCCGACGGATATGCACTTGCCCGCCGTCTTGTCTGCCACGAATTCTGCGTCACCTGCTGCGTCGTGGATGAACCAAAGACGGAACTCTGCCAGCTGCAGAAAAAGCGTGCAGAATTTTCAGGCGTAATGTTCACCGACCTTTATTCCCTTGATGATTTTATAGAAGAAAAAAGCTTTGACATTTCAGTGGTCGTGGACTGCATTTTTGGAGCAGGATTCCGCCAGCCATTGCCTGCCCACGTGGAAGCAATCTTAAAATCCGTTGCTTCCATTGATGCGCACAAAATCGCCTGCGACATTCCCACAGGACTTGATGCATACGGAAACGGAAATCTTGCATTTGAAGCGGACGAAACGATAACCATGGGTTCGCTCAAACTTGCTCTCTACAGCGACAGGGCAAAAGACTGCACTGGAAAAATCACCCTTGCAAATCTTGGAATCTCGCAGACCAACTTTGAGCACGAAAGCAAATTCCTTGCCGACGCATACCTTCTTGAAAAAGACGACATGGAACTTCCATGGCGCAGAAAACAGAATGTAAACAAGGGATCCTTTGGACATGCCGTAGTTGCCTGCGGTGAAAAACCGGGAGCTGCAAACATCGCAGCAAATGCCGCCTTAAACTTTGGCGCAGGACTTGTTTCACTTGTGGGAACTGACAGAAGCAATTCCATGAGCATAATGGCTTCCATGGAAATGCCTGGAAACACAAGTGCGGTTTCCATAGGTTCCGGCTTGGGACGCGAAAACAAGGACTGCGAAAAATATCTTTGCTGGCTTGAGGAAAACAAAAAAATTCCTTTTGTTCTTGATGCCGACATTTTCTACCACAGAGAAATTAAAACTTTCCTTGAACATGAATGCAGTGACGAAAAAAAATGCCGCGCAATACTCACACCGCACCCAAAGGAATTTTCCGTTCTTCTTGAAAACTGCGGTCTTGGAACTTTTACCACGGCCCAGGCTGTCGAACAGCGTATTGAACTTGCTAAAAAGTTCGCAGAAAATTTCAAAGGCTGCGTGCTTATTTTAAAAGGTGCGGTTACGACAATCGCCTGCTGGTCAGCAAAGGAAAACCGTCCATGCATCTACCTTGATCCCCACGGAACAAATGCCCTTGCAAAGGCAGGCAGCGGTGATGTCCTTGCAGGACTCTGTCTTGCTTTGCTTGCCCAGGGCTACAATGCAATCAACGCAGCCATAACGGCAAACCTTGCCCACAGTTTTGCGTCAAAAAAACATGAAGGAAGTTTCGCCCTGACACCAGAAAAAATAATAGAAGAAATTGGATTATTAAAATGAAATACGTAAAACAGTTTTGCATAATACTTGCATTTTCCTTCACGGGAGAATTGCTGAACCGTCTTTTGCCATTACCGGTGCCATCAAGCATCTACGGACTTGTGCTTCTTTTTCTTGCCCTGGAATTCAGGATTCTTAAAGTCGACCACATCAGGGAGGTTTCAAAATTCCTTCTTGGAATCATGACGATTTTTTTTGTTCCGTCCAGCGTCGGATTCATCAATGCCTTGCCTCTGATGAAAAAATACGGACTGCAGTTCACTTTCATCGGCATAGTCTCGACGGTCCTAGTCTTTGCAGTCACCGGTCAGGTAACCCAGCTTCTCATGAAGATACGCGGCAAAAATGTTCCGGCTGAAAAAAATGAAAATGAAGGAGAAACAAAATGAAAGATCTTTTTATGAACTCCGCTCTTTTTGGAACTACGCTTACCCTTTCCACATTTCTTCTTGGCCGTGTGATTCACAGAAAAACAAATTTCTTTCTTTTCAGTCCTCTTCTTGTATCGGTCACCCTGTGCATCGTCACTCTGCTACTGATGAAAATTCCATATGAAAATTATCTTGTTGGCGGAAACTGGATCGGCTTTCTTTTGACTCCTTCCACCGTCTGTCTTGCTGTTCCATTATATGAGCAGTTTGAGAAACTAAAGAAAAACTGGTATGCGATTTTAGGCGGAATCATTTCGGGCGTACTTGCAAACCTGACATTCATTTTTGCAATGTGCCTTGTTTTTAAAATCGGCCACAATGAATATGTTTCCCTTCTCCCAAAATCCATTACGACTGCCATTGCCCTTGCCCTTACCGATGAATTCCACGGCTTTGTTCCCATTACAGTCATGATGGTAATCATCACCGGAAACCTTGGAAATCTTTTTGCGCCACAACTTTGCAGGCTGTTCCATATAAATGATCCGGTTGCCCGCGGTGTTGCAACGGGAACTTCAAGCCATGCCCTTGGAACAGCAAAGGCAATTGAGATGGGAGACATTGAAGGTGCCATGAGCGGCCTGTCCATTGCGGTGACAGGATTGCTTACGGTTGTCTTTGCGCCATTCTTCATCAACCTGATTTAATTTATTGTTTTAAATTGCTTAAGGGGCACTTTTTGAAAAGTGCCCCTTGTTTTTTTTACGGCATGGTGTATAATTCTATAGATTACAAAATGTTGGATTTCCAACAAATGAGAATTCTTATGGAAAATCTTGAAGTCCTTAAAAACATGTTCCTCTTCAACGGAATGAAAGAAAAACAGATAGAATCTGCCCTCAGCAAACTTGAGTCAGAAGAAAAGAAATACAGGAAAAATTCCATCCTTGCATCTGGATCCCAGAAAAATCCGCGTCTTGGAATAATGCTTTCTGGTTCTGCCGTTGAATACAAGGATGACATCTGGGGCAATCGTGAAGTCATAAACCACATTCATGAAGGTGATACCTTCGCTGAACCATATGCCGCTTCAAATTTTCCATCGGACATCTGCTTCCAGGCTCTGGAATCCTGCCGTGTCCTCTGGCTCAACATTTCAAGAATAAATTTCGCCGGCAATGATTCCATTCTTTTGAAAGTTGCCTCAAATCTTCTTCAGATTATGGCCGTGAAAGTGCTGGAGTTGAATGAGAGGATTTGCCACATTTCAAAAAGTTCCACAAAAGGAAAAGTCCTCTCTTTCCTTTCTTCACAGTCACGAAAGAACAATTCCCTTGAATTCGACATACAGTTTGACCGCCAGCAGCTGGCCGACTATCTTTCCGTCGAAAGAAGCGCCATGTCCACGGAACTTTCAAAACTTAAAGATGAGGGCCACATCAAGACCAGAAAAAGTCATTTCATCCTGTATCCCTAAAACCGGTCACCACTGCATTTCAGTCCCTCACCAGCAGTCACCTGACGTCAGGCAAGGAAGAAATCAATTCCAAATTTTACATTGACAATTTGCTGTTTCAGACCGAAACTTTAAATATGAATATGATTGGAACATTTTGGTCACTTGTTCCGCCTGTTGTTGCCATTGCTCTGGCACTGATCACAAAGGAAGTTTATTCTTCTCTTTTCATCGGAATTGTTATCGGCGGACTGTTTTTCTCTGGGTTCTCTTTCACAGGAACTATCACACACATTTTTCAGGACGGCGTTGTCAAATCCCTTTCCGACAGTTACAACGTAGGTATCCTTGTTTTCCTTGTCGTACTTGGAACTCTTGTTGCAATGATGAACAAGGCCGGCGGATCCGCAGCTTTTGGTAAATGGGCAAAGGAACACATCAAGACAAAAGTTGGCGCACAGATTGCCACAGTAGTCCTTGGCATCCTCATCTTCATCGATGACTACTTCAACTGCCTTACTGTAGGTTCAGTCATGCGTCCGGTTACAGACAGACACGGTGTCTGCCGCGAAAAGCTTGCATATCTCATCGACTCAACAGCCGCCCCTATCTGCATCATCGCACCGGTTTCATCATGGGCCGCAGCCGTTACAGGTTTCGTTGAAGGCGAAGACGGTTTCCAGCTTTTTCTTAAGGCAATTCCCTACAACTTCTATGCCCTCTTCACAATCATCGCCATGTTTGCCGTCATCCTCACGGACCTTTCTTTTGGACCGATGAAAAAATTTGAACTTGCTGACATCAAGTATGACGAAGACAATGACACATCAGATGGAACAAAAGGCACTGTATTTGACCTTGTATTCCCGATAGCAACATTGATCGTTCTCTGTGTAATCGGCATGGTCTACTCAGGCGGATTTTTTGCAAGCGATGAAAATAAAAAAGGATTTGTCGAGGCGTTCTCTGCATCTGATGCATCTGTCGGTCTCATGCTTGGTTCCATGGGAGCACTCATCGTAACAATCATCGCATATCTTGTACGCAAAGTCCTTAAATTTGAAAACATAATGTCTTGCCTTCCGGAAGGATTCAAGGCAATGGTTCCGGCCATCCTCATCCTGACACTGGCATGGACATTGAAGGGAATGACAGACAGCCTGGGAGCAAAGCAGTTCGTCGCAGGTATCGTACAAAGCGGTGCCGGCAGTTTCATGAGCTTCCTTCCTGCCCTTGTATTTGTAATTGCAATTTTCCTTGCCTTTGCAACAGGAACATCATGGGGAACTTTCGGAATTCTCATTCCAATCGTAGTCGCAGTATTCAGCAATACTGATCCTACATTGATGATTATTTCAATCTCAGCATGTATGGCTGGTGCTGTATGTGGCGACCACTGCTCACCAATTTCAGACACTACGATCATGTCCAGCGCCGGAGCACAGTGCGTCCACGTTGACCATGTTGCAACACAGATTCCATATGCCATGTGCGTTGCCGGAGTTTCTTTTGTAACCTACATCATCGCAGGTTTTGTAAAGAACCCATTCGTTCCGTTCATCATCGGAGCAGCTGCCATTGTCGGCGGTGTTATTCTGCTAAAGAAAAAAACAAAATAATAATTTTGCAAAACTAAAAAGGGACTTCAAAACTGAAGTCCCTTTTTTATTTTTAATAAGCGGATTCATCCGGAATACAAAAGGCCTACAGATCTTTCATCAGCGAAACAAGTTTTTCAATTTCATTGAATCCGCGTTTTTTATAAAATTCAAAGGCAGGTTTATCTCTTTCGGTCATAAGGAAAACATTCGAAAGTCCTTTTTCCTTTATTGCTTCTTCAATCAGTTTAAAAAATTCTGTTCCAAGTCCGGAATGCTGCCGGTCAGTCTTTATGAAAAATTCTTCCACATGGTATTCTGTTCCACCAAACCAGTGTCGTACATGTCCGATAGAAACTCCCAGAAGGTCATCACCATCATAAAGGCCATACACCAAGGGAGTCCTTACTTCCATAAGATCCAGAAGATATTCCGTAAGCTGCTCATCGTCGCTCCAGTCATCACACCATGGCGGCGACATGAAAACACTCCTGAAGAGGTTTTTAATTTCATTGAAATCAGATTTGTCCAGTAACTTCAGCTGCATGGAACATAGTCTATTTGGATTTCTATTTTCATTCAATAAAGGAAAAATGTAAAAGAATCATTATCCGACAAAGCATTCAATATTCTTTTAATTCCACTTCACCCCTCAAAAAGCTTCTTTATTTTGTGAACAACCTGGTTGGTGTTTCCTTCTTCAACGACATGATCATAGGCATGGGGAATCGTTCCAAAGGTGATTGTTTTGTTCACTAAATGAAGATTGTTTGTTTCGTCACTTAAAGTGTTTCCAATAATTAAGTAAAGAATAGAATGGGGGTAAAATCCCCATTCTATTAATATACTATGCATTACATCTTAACCCATATATCTCGTAGAGAAATATCTTTTTATCAGTACATTGGCCGTACTGATCGTGTGTTTAAACCATATAGTGAAGGTGGATCTCACAAGTTTCCACTTGCGATAGCTTATGACCACCA
>CALELJ010000312.1 GCA_937902445.1 uncultured Treponema sp.
ATGCTTTTAAGGAAGCAAGAAACGGATTTGAACAGAAAACTGAATCATTGAGCAATGAAGCTGAATTTCTCAACTCTGTAAATCCAAATGCTTTGGAAATTGCCGTTGTGAATAAGAACAACGGAGACTACATCCACATTCAGCAGAGCGATGAATACGGCTGGGACTACACTTCCTTTACAAAGGATTACAGGGAAATTGATGGCGGCGTTGCTGATGATATTCCTGATTCAAAGGAAACAGAAGACATCCGCGTGGCCGCAAAGGCAATCATAAAAGACCTCTACCCTTCTACAAGCCTTGCAGACTGGTCGGAAACTGACTGGAATGAACTCCAGGCAAAAATCGAAGAAGTGGAAGCAGAGAACTATCAGAAACTTGTCGCAAACAAACAGAAACAGATGGAAGACCACAACAACGGCATTGAACAGGCAAATGATGAACGCGAATCAAAAGAAATGAACGCAGAACTCTCACGCCTGGATGCAGAAGCTGAAGACATGGAAAGAGCAAACGGACTTCGTGAAATGGAAGCAGATCTTGATGACACAGGACTTACTCCAGAACAGAAGGAAATCCGTATCGCTCAAGGGAAGTTCGGCGACATTGTACGTGGCACATTCCTCGCCCTCTCTGACGAAGAAAAGGAAAACGGAACAACTGTAGAACAGAAGAACGCACGCTATGAAAAATGGTTCCGCCCTATGGTTGATGAAATCATGGCTGAAATCGGCAACGGGAACAAGGAAGTAATGGCAATCGTCCAGAACTTTGACCTTAACCACGAAAGCCATGTTCAGGGAAACAAATGGTATTCACCTGATGAAGCATACACCCGCGACGTTCAGTACAAGCTTCTTCCAGAAATGTACGAAAAGGTACAGGACAGAATCAAGAAGGAATACGAAGAAAAGAAGATTCCTTATGTCGTAATGTACTCATCTGAAAGCCCAAAATTCCCTTCAGAAAACAAGGTCTACACAGTAAAGGAATTCAACGAAATCCTTTTGCAGGCAGACTCTGAATTCCACAACCGCAAGAAGTATGCAGAAGAAAAATACGGCTCTGCAGACAATTACTGGGATCTTGAAAGGGATGACAAGCTTCCTGAAGAAGACAAGGGAATCCAGTTCGGCTACGACAAGACAAACTTCAAATTCTTCAACATTCCGAATCCAAACAATCCTGAAGACACATTCT
>CALELJ010000313.1 GCA_937902445.1 uncultured Treponema sp.
CAATACGTTGATATGCAAGCCAAAGAGGAACATCAGTTCCGGAAGCAGAAGGTTTGGATTTGAATTCAACAAGGACGACCAGAACAATCCTGTGCCAAAGGAAGGCGACGAAGATGTTGAATGGTCTTCAACTACAAATGAAGGTGAATGGTATGTTGACCTTTGGGCATTCTCAGCCGGAAAGGATACAAGTTTTACCTGGTCCTACAGCAAGGCCATCCACCTTGGCAGCATTACAATAAAGGAATCTGAGTACAACAAGTAGCTTTTATTTTCTGAAAATTTCTTCAAGCCAGTTTTTTGTTTCTTCCATTTTTTCTTTAAGCATGTAGGGCGGATTCATTATGAACATTCCGCTGCCGTATAAATGGGGACCTGCTTCTTCTTTCATTTCTTCAGGATCGCGTACAGTCAATTCAACCTTGAAACTTTCACATGGGGTTGTTCCGAGTTTTCCGTAGTCTTCAAGTTCCGTAAGCATCTGGACTGTTTCGTTTTTTCTTCGGCTTATCAAAGGATACCACAGGGCTATGATCGCAGTGTTCCATTTGCGGCGTGCGTTCTTTAAGGCTTCAGTAACTTTTCTGTAGTCATCGGCATCTTCATAGCTTGGGTCACAGATTATGAGGCCGCGTTTAACAAGAGGTGGAGTAAGGGCTGAAAGGGCTTTGTAGGAATCTTCGTCATGGATGGTCGGGGAAACATTGCTTTTGGCAAGTCCTGATTCAACGTGCAGCGGCATTCCCATGTTTTCGGTCAGGTTTTTCAAAGCCTGGGGATGTTTCTCAACAAGATGAATCTGGTCTCCTTTTCTTGCAAAAAGGCGCTCAAGTTCCGCAGTGCCTGCATAAAGCCCCTGTTCAAGATAGGGCCTTTCCTTGAGAAAATATGATGCGGCATCTTCCGGGCATGATGACAGTGAAAGGGATGCAAGATATTCGATGCCTTCCTTTGCTTCTCCCGTTTTTATGAGCCTTTCGTCATTGAGGTTGAAAACACCGGCTCCTGCATGTGTGTCTATGACAGTGAACGGTTTTTCCTTCCTGCATAAAGAATCAAGGATTGAACAAAGGCAGATGTGTTTCAGTACATCCGCATGGTTGCCTGCGTGATATTCGTGCTGGTAGCTGAGCATTTTATTTCATTTCCTTTTCAATTTCATCACATTCAGAAGTCCAGATCTGTGCGCTTGCGTCACTTGGCATTCTCCAGTCTCCACGAGGACTCAGAGAGCAGCTTCCAACTTTTGGGCCGTCCGGCAGGCATGAACGTTTGAACTGTTGGGCAAAGAATCTTCGGAAGAATATTTTTATCCATTTTTTTATTGTCTCGTCGTCATATTTTCCTTTGAATGCTTCTTTTGCAAGGAAAAAGATTTTCTTAGGTTGGAATCCGAATCGCAATAGTTCGTAGATGAAGAAGTCATGGCCTAACATGTCCATTTGCAAGATTGCTTCTTCGCTGTCCATTGGCTTCAAAGATACGCGTTTCGTCCGCACAACTTCAAATTTCTTTTCATCTTCAGCTGGCTTTTCAGGAACTTCCGGCATTTGGAATTCCTTCACACCTTTTTCACG
>CALELJ010000314.1 GCA_937902445.1 uncultured Treponema sp.
AAAAAGAGGAAGTCAAGGAGACTGCAAAAACCGAGGAGCCGGAAGTTGCCGTTACCGTAACCCCCGTAATCCCGGAACCGTCGCCTGCTCCACTGCAGGTTCAGGAACCCGTCGAAACAAAGGAATCCTCAATTGCGCCAGAAGTCATGCCGGTTGAGGAAGTCGTGGCATCTGAAGACCTTACTTCCGAAGAAAATGTTCCGGCTGAAGAAGAAAAAAAGCAGAACGAAGAATCAAAAATAGTTGTCGTACCGTCAAGATCTGTTGAAATGAAAAACAGCCAGTACCTTGATATTGTCTACCCTGGAACAGGATGGATTTATCTTGGCGAGGAAGACGGGAAAAATTCCATGCGCTACTTTGGCAGAAAAATCGGAGAAAAAAATACGGTGTTCAGCCTGCGCTCAAGGGAAGAAGGAAGCACCATCCTGCACTTTTATAAGAACGACAGTCTTACGGGAAAATTCATTGACGACTACCTTCAGGTTGACATCAAGGGTGTAAATAAAACTACGGAACATGCAGTTGCCCCATCATACGCTGAGGTAGTTCCGCCTAAACCTGAAAACAGGGCAAAAATCGCAAAGGAAAATGCGGAAAAAAATACAGTCCAGACGGAAGATGAAGACGACTCAATGGTAAAGACCGTCATCACTCCAGTGGCTTCAGGAAACGGTCAGAAAAAAACTGCCGCCTCAAAAAATTCAGGAACCTCAAGACCAGCTTCTGCTTCACCTGCAAAAGTTCCGTCGCAGAAAAAAAGCGATGACAGTTCAAAAAAGGAAATTCCGGCCGACAATGACGGATCAAAAACCCTCATACAGAACACAAAGTCGGAAAACATGGCTGCCACCGCTGAGAAAAACAGGGCATACCCAAAATCAGAGGATTCCGAATCCCATGAGACCGAAAAACAGACTGCGGTCAAAGCTGCCGGAACTTCCATTGAGAACACGGAAAACATGGCTGCGGATGAAATTCTCGACAAGGCAAGGGAAAGTTTCAAAAACAGAAAATACGAGGAAACTTTAGCTTACCTCGACAACTTCTTTACAAAGGCAACCACAAAAATCGACGAAGGACTTTGGATTCAGGGTCAGGTTTTTGAAAGTAATTCCAGCGTAAGGAACATCAAAAGCGCTCTGGACACCTACGAGACCATCGTACGCCGCTACCCTCAGAGCATAAACTGGGCAAAGGCAAACGAACGCATCACATATCTCAGGAAATTCTATTTTAACATAAGATAATAAAGGCAAAGAAATGAAAAAGTTGATTTTTATCGCAGCTGCAGTTCTCTCACTGACATCCTGCATGATTAAGACAGAAAAAAAACCACGCACTATTACAGTATGCGGAACAGGTACAGTTCTTGTTGAAAACAAGGAAGCCGACCTTACCCTTTCCGTCATTTCACGGAACGAAGATGTGGTCAAGGCATCCGAAGAAAATGCGGAGAGAATGAACGCCGTCATGAGAGCCATTACGGAATCAGGCGTCGGTTCAGACTCAATGCATACTACAGACTATTCCATCTGGCAGGAATCTCAGGAACACGGTACATCAAAAAAGAACCTTATCACCTATGTTGTTTCAAACAGACTTCACGTGAATGTGAGGAATGTAAAGGACACCGGAAGGATAATCGACAGTGCCATCAAGGCCGGAGCAAACCAGATGAATTCCCTCAGCTATTCCGCCGGAAACACATCAGAGGCTGAAAAGCAGGCACGGATTCTTGCCATCCGCGATGCAGAACAGAAGGCAAACACATTGGTGACGACCAGCGGACTTACTCTTGGACACATCATCAACATGCTGGAATGCCAGGGAGGATTCAATGAGAGCCGCAACTTTGTGCGTTATGATGCAAAGGCAATGTCGACTCCTATTTCTTCAGGTTCAACAAATGTTTCCGTTTCTGTTGAAATAACCTACGAGATTCAGTGATTCCGGAATTTTCGCCACAATTGCACATTAATTATAATTTCATTATATTCTAGTAACGAGGATTTATTATGTTAGACTACAGATTTATTAAAGAAAACCTTGAAGCAGTAAAAAAGAACATCATCGACCGCAACATGGATCCTGCAAAGGCAGATGCTGACCTTGTCGTAAAGCTTTTTGACGAACGCACAGCTCTTACAACATCACTCCAGGACCTCCAGCAGAAACGCAATGCAAATGCAGCTTCAATGAAGCAGAAACTTGATCCTGAAACACGCCAGAAATATATCGACGAAGGTAAAGCACTCAAGGAACAGATTTCAGAAGCAGAGGCAAAACTCAATGAAGTTGAAGCTGCCCTTGACGATGCAGGACGCCAGATTCCTAACATGGCACATCCGGAAACACCTATCGGAAAGCTTGATACAGAAAACCTTGAGGTAAAGAAAGTCGGAACAATCCGCAAATTTGATTTCAAGGCAAAGAGCCATGTTGAGATCATGGAAGCACTTGACCTCATCGACTTTGAACGAGCAACAAAGGTATCTGGTCCTAAGTTCTACTACCTTAAGAACGAGGCTGTTTTCCTTGAGCAGGCCCTCATCATGTACGCAATGAACATTCTCCGCAAGCACGGATTCACAACATTCATCACACCAGACGTTGCAAAGGAAGAAGTCCTCAAGGGCATCGGATTCAACCCACGCGGAAACGAATCGAATGTCTATGCAATCGAGGAAGAAGGAACATGTCTCGTTGCAACTGCAGAAATCACTCTCGGTGGCTACCACTCAGGTGAAATCCTCGACAAGTCAAAGCTTCCATTGATGTACTGCGGTCTTTCTCACTGTTTCCGCCGCGAAGCAGGTGCCGCAGGACAGTTCTCAAAGGGACTTTACCGCGTACACCAGTTTGACAAGGTTGAAATGTTCGTATATTCAACACCGGAACAGTCAGACGAACTTCATGAAAAGCTCCGCCAGATTGAAGAAGAAATCTTCGTAGGTCTTGGAATTCCTTTCCATGTAGTAGATACATGTACAGGCGACCTTGGTGCTCCAGCCTACCGCAAGTGGGACCTTGAAGCATGGATGCCAGGCCGTGCAGACGAAGCACATCCGGATGGAGATTACGGTGAAGTAACTTCTACTTCCAACTGTACTGACTTCCAGGCACGCCGCCTCAACGTCAAGTACCGCGATGACGATGGCAAGAACAAGTATGTTCACATGCTCAACGGTACAGCAATCGCAGTAGGACGCGCAATGCTCGCCCTCATCGAAAACTACCAGAACGAAGACGGTTCAGTGACAATTCCTGAAGTACTTGTTCCTTTCTGCGGATTTGACAAGATCGGACCAAAGGCAAAGGTAGAATCACCTGTCATCATTTCAAAGAAATAAAACAGTTTGAGTGCGGAGCATATCCGCGCTCATTTTTTTTAAGGAAGCCACATGAACGAATACAAATACTCAAAAGGAATTTTCTATCTTCTCAGTTTCATTGCGTTCATTGTGGCCCTCACTGTTTTAAAGGTAACGTCAAGTTTCTTTTTGCCGCTGACGATTTCGATACTCTTTTCCTTTACATTCTATCCATTTGTAAAAAAGATATCCCAGTTCAAGATTCCATGGATTCTGGCAGTCATCATCGTCCTTGGCCTAACACTGTTTCTTTTTTCAATAATCGCAAACATTCTTGTTTCCAGCTGCAAGTCCATTGTTGCCGCCTACCCGAGATATGAGGCAAGATTCACAACAGTCTATTCAATGATTGCGGAAACATTCAACCTTCCGTTTGATGAAGATTCTTCCCTGTTTGCAAATCTCTGGGGCTCACTTGGAGTACGTACATTCGTCCAGAATTCCGCCATAAGCCTGAGCAACTTTCTTCTATCAGGAGCAAAGGTAATTTTCCTCATCACATTGCTGATTCTTTTTTTCATGATGGAAATGAGGGAGATGAAGACAAAAATCAAGACCGCTTTTCCGGAAGAGAAACTCAACAGAAAAATCATGTACATCACGGTGAAAACCATCTCCGATGTAACCCGGTTCATTTCTATAAAATTTTACATATCCCTTGCAACAGGAATTATTGTCGCACTTGTCTGCCTTTCAGTCGGCCTTGATTTCCCGATCATCTGGGGATTCCTTGCCTTCGTGCTGAACTTCATTCCAAACTTTGGATCCGCAATTTCTTTTGTTCTCACGACGACCTTCTCCGTGATCCAGTTTTATCCGGAAGCCTATAAAATCGTCATCGTAGGCCTTTCGATTCTGACAGTGAATTTTATTTTAGGAAGCATACTGGAACCAAAATGGGAAGGAAACGACCTGGGAATTTCTCCATTCCTCATCCTTGTAAGCCTTACACTGTGGGGTTTTGTCTGGGGATTTGCAGGCATGATCCTCTCGGTTCCGATTCTTGTAATCATCAAGATTGTCTGTGAAAACATTGAACCGCTGAAACCTATCGCCGCCCTCATCGGAAACAGCAAAAAGAAGTAGTTTCCAGGATCAATCAGCGCCGTACTTTTTTCCCGTGATACGCTCATAGAGGAATCTGTAATCTTCCTCCTTGAGGTTGTTGTATTTCAATGAGATGCACTTGAGTTCAGCATGGTTATCGTTTCTGTAGATGTTTTCTACGGAACAATCCACAGTCACCTTGCGCTTCAAAAGCTTGTTGTCCGCAAGAACAAACATAAGCTCAAGTTTATATTCTGTGCCTTCGGCAAGATTTTCTGTTCCCTCACCGCCTGCCAGGACAACGCGTTTATCGTCGACAAAAATCATGTTGAACGGCATTGCACGTCCTTCTACAGATTCAGCAGCCCGGATGTTTCTTTCAGTAAGATACCGGACTATCGAAAGAAGCTGCAGGCCATTGCCTATAGGAGCAACCTC
>CALELJ010000315.1 GCA_937902445.1 uncultured Treponema sp.
ATATCAGTCCATGCTGAACTTTCAACATGCGCCGTATATTGCTCATGTCATTTTTAGAAAAACCAAGGTTTTCAAGTTTTTCAAAAGAATTTTCCGTTCCCTCATCGCATAGCAAAATTCTTAAGACTATTGATTCTCCATCTGCTGTCGGAACTACTGAGATTCTAAGGTCTATTTTCTTTTCTTCAAGTGCGACCGTAATTCTTCCATCCTGAGGCTTGCGTTTTTCCATGACATTAAGATTGGCCATTATTTTGATCCTGGCGCTTATTTCGTCAAATCTGTTGTCATAATATTTTGAATGTATTTTCAAAGAGCCGTCTATCCTGAATCTAACGATATAAAACCCATCGCTGGCTTCGATGTGTATATCAGAGGCTTTTCTTTTAATGCCTTCAAGGAGAATGGAATTGACAAAATTTACAATGGTTGCATTGTCTTCTAGTTTATCAATAGATTTGGATTCCTCGTGTTCTTCATTGGTATTAAAGGTTTTTGAAATCCATGGGGTCAGTTCGATTTCCGGAATTTTTATGAAGGTGACTTCCTGTTCGTGATAGTTTTTGATTGTCTCCCTGGCTTTTTCGTCAGTGTTGTCCGTGTATCCTACAGTTACAGTCTGCTCATTTTGCTCTAGTATCAATACCCTGGAACTTTCAATGAATTCAAAAGGATATTGCATTTCATCAATCGGTATGTTTTTGAAGTTTTCTATCAATTATCTGTTCTCCATGGCAATGCTGTAGATTCTTCCATAGTTTTCATGAAACTTGTCTTCAGGATCCCTTATGAGATGTGGAACAATGTAGACGACAATTTCACTTTTTTCATTGGAATCAGATTCCTGCCTAAATAATTTTCCAATCAATGGAATTCTTGATAGCAATGAAATTCTGGTATTTCCATTATTTTCTTCTTCTTTTATGAGACCGCTTATTACAACCGGTTTTCCTGATTTTGTTCTGACCTGTGTTGTGACGATTCTCTCGGATGTAGATGGTAGGGCTGTCAATAGATTTCCTTCCTTCGAAGATGCCGTATCACCATTTTGTTTTGAGATGGTGGCGTTGATGTTCATGGTTATCATATTGTCTCCGCTGATCCATCCGTTTAACGAAACAATAAGCCCCGACGTAATCTGCTGTGTAGTTCCGGCTGTAGTATTCCCGGAATTCTTGTCGTATTCATATTCGATATATCTGTAGGTATCCGTGTTCTGAAATTTAATTTCCTGTCCTGTAATGGCAGTCAAAGTAGTGTCCGTGAAAACCTTTGCCCTGTTTTCAGAAATCTGCGCGTTTAAGGAAGATGCAAAACTGTAACCGAATTGCGAAATCACATCAAAGCTGAGGGACATGATGTTGGAAAGATCTCCATTGAAGGCAATTGATTTTCCTTCTTCGTCAGTTTTATGTGCTGAAATTGAAGGCTTGAATACGGTTCCGTTGTTCTTCTTGTATTGAATGACAAGAACCTGGTATTTGATCTGAGGTTTCGGTCTGTCTGTCAGCTCCAGGTGCTTCTCAAAAATTTTTCCTGTTCCTTCCGAGCCTGTGAAAAATATAAGGTTTGGATATCCGGAATCAATTATCTCTTCCTTGCTTATAGCAGGCGGAATGTTTTTCAATAATTCTTCAACATTGATATATTTCAGTGCGTATGGAACCATCTTTTTTTCTATATCAATGGCTTTTATGAATTTTTCAATTTCACATATGTTTTCCCTTGTGTCAGTTACGAGAAGTGTGTTTGTGTTCCCAACCTGGGTTGTGTTTTTCCTGAAGTTTTGTGGAATTATTCCAAGAGCATCTTTTGCCTGCAGGTATTGCAGCCTTATGGTTCTGCATTCCATTTCAGTATTCCGTGTGTCAATTTTTTCAAGGAAACTGATTGCCTGCGAGATTTCTTCATTTGTTCCGTTTATATAAATGCAGTTGCTGTTCTTGTCCGCCCTGATTGAAGCACTGGTTGCATCCTGAGGTATAAAGGAAACTGCTTCCTGTGCATTCAGTATTTTGGGAAAATATAATTTCGTTTCCTTAAGTTTTCCGGCTTTGCTTTTTGTGGACAGTTCAATAACGTAAAAAATCCCATTTCTTTCGATGGCGTCGGCATGTCCCTGTTCCATGATGAGAGACAGCATTTCATCGAAAGTTTTATTTTCGAAATGCAGGTCTTTAAGGTCACATTTGCTGTCGTAGAAGAAAGAGTATTCTTTATTTGCCGCTTCAAAAAATTCCTTTGCGACCAGATGGAAAGAACTGTTCTCAACATCGATGGAAAATAAATTTCCATTGGTCGTAACATGACTGCGCTCAAATTTTTGTTCCTGGATTTTTTTGCTTTTCTCCCTCAAAAGAAAGCAAAGTTCATCTTCCTCAAAATCATAGTCCGGGAATCTTTTCATCATTATGGCAAGAGTCTGTTCCGTCGTAAGATTGTTTGTTTCCAGCGATATTTTTTCTTCAGGCAGAGTTTCGTAGATGATTGTTTTTGAAGAAAATTTTGCCAGTCTTTCAATGATTGATTTTGGCTTGACGTCATTTGCAGATACAGAAATCAATTTGTTTACAGTGTTCTTTTCAATTCTGATTCTTGATACTTTGATTACTTTGTCGTTTTTCTCACTGTAAAGATTGTTTGCTCTTAAAAAATTATCCAATGCCTGTGATATTGTCTGATCTGAAAAATAAAAACTGCATTTTCCATCTACAGTTTCGTCAGGAATAATTGAATTACCGCTTTCTCTGGCCAAAACAAGAAGAACGTCGGTAATATTCTGATTTCTGAATTCCATGGACTTCAATTCATTTGCATGACAATGAATTGAAAGGGCAATGATGAAATTCAGGACCATTATCCGTCGAATATTTCTCATCGGGATGAAAGATAATAAAAACATCTGAAAAAAACAAATTTTCTGCGGAAAAAAAAGTGAGATTGTAGAAATGAATGGAATCTACTATAATATAATCATGTTTAGTTTGATTACTGTTTTATGTGAATTTGGTGTTCTGCTTCCACCGACTTTGTTGCTTTGCATTGTCTATCCATTCAGCCATAAAGCTGCCGTTGCAGTTTCCAATTACATTACGTGTACATGTGCAAGGCTTGTTTTTGCTGTAGTCAAAATGTACCGCAATTTCAGTTTTATTGGTGATGAGGAATGCAAGAAAATGCTTCCGGAACAGTTCATCGTAATTTCAAACCATCAGAGTCTTCTTGATATAGTCGCTTACCTCAAGTATTTTGGCGGTCTTAGGGCTCGTTTTGTCGCAAAGGACAATCTTGGTAAAGTTCCAATGGTTGGAAAAATGCTTAAAAGCCAGCAGCATTGCATGATTCCAAGAAAGGGAAGTCCTTCTGTCGCAATGAAGTCCATTGACCGTTTTGCCGTAAGCGCCCTTGAAAAAAATCATATTCCTGTAATTTTCCCGGAAGGTACCAGAAGCCGTGATGGCAACCTCAATCCTTTTTATTCAGCAGGGTTCAGAAGGCTTTCGGCCGGAACCAGACTCCCTGTCGCCGTGTGTGCCCTTGATGGTGGATGGAAAATATCAAAGATTGATTCCATACTCAGAAACCTGAAAAGGGGAGCATACAGGGTCAAGGTTCTTAAGGTTTATGATGCTCCTAAAGACAAGGAAGCTGAGAAGCTCATACTTGAAGAATCCAGGGAATTGATCCAGAAACAGCTGGATGAATGGCGAAAACTGGATGAAATTCAATAGAAGTTTAGGAAATTTAAGGAATTATTGGGTTTGTTTATTGACACAAACTTGAATAATCTTGTATATTTTTAGAACTTATAAAGATATTAGTTATGGAGGACGACGATGGCCGGAGCCAGTAAAAACTCTCGTACAACTGTTGCTACACAGAAGTTCATCTGCCCAG